>NZ_JABFCR010000009.1:0-51987 GCF_013087555.1 Mucilaginibacter humi | reverse complement strand
TCGCCGGGAGATCGCCAGTAATTTCACTTGGCGTATTACGGAATTATTCCGAAGTAAGGTGCTCAAATCCTTATTACTGTGCACCCGAATTTTTCCAGGCGATTGATAAAATGCGCTTGAATGCTGAGCAACATATATTGTTGAATTTTGGGGTTTCAATGAAATGGTCAATTTACGTTATCAAATTGACCGGCTTCAAAACGACAATTACAAAGGCATCCCGATCATTTCGGTAGAATTTGTCAATTATTCCGTCATGGAAAGTGGCTTCATCGTGATGTTTAAAGCGGCGACTTTGCACTTCAAAAGTTTGATTTCAGCACCATATCGGATGAAGAAATCGAACGATTTGCTTTATACCCGATCAGCGTACGTCACCAGCTTTATGTTATAGTCAACAGATTCAGATGCGCAATACCGAAATATTTTATTGGTATGAGATGGCGGATTATCTAACCACATTACTCAATCACTTTACAGCACCTGCATGGCTTGAGCCAGTCGTTGTTATAGAAAATTACTTGCTCAAAATATATGATTGCAGCCGAACTATATTTAAAAAGGTTGCAACCGGCGGCTTTGAATTATTAACCGTGCCTATCATTCAGGCAAAGTTCATAGAACAGCCGGAAAAGGTTTTTTTGTTAGAGCAATGGCTTTATCTTAATAAGGATAAAGAAGTGGCTGTCATTGCTCAACAGTTGCAAGCTGATATTGAAATTTACAAATCATCGTGGCAAACGGGAAATGGTGAGGGGGCGGTATCTGGATCTTTAGCGGATGCTGTGCCCTCACTGGCTCAACTCCCTGCTCATGCTTTAACAGAATTTGACAAGTTTGTTGTGGCTTACACGGCAGATCAAACCACTGACGTTTCATTGATTTTGAAAAAGCAATTCAACGATTTGACTAATGGATTAAAGGCTGTTAGCACTTATAGTTATCCAGAGATAAACAAGGCATTCAATACGATACTATTTTATTCGCTTAGGTTTTTGGAACTTCGCATGGATAACACAGGGGCCAATCATTCTAAAGCAAAATATTTATTTCAAGCCGAGTCCTTTCCAAAAGAGGATGTGCTCCAAGCTGACTATTTCGAGTACATGCAACCTGTTATGTTGAGAGGAAAAATAAAGGTGGAAGAAATGGATGTCGCTGGTGGCCGTGCTGACGTCTACTTTGAGTATCTTTCGTTTAATTTTTGTACTGAAGTTAAAAGGGAATTTAAAGACACCTCTTTCGACGCGCTGAAGGAAAAGTATCTAGGTCAGGCTAAGGAATATCAAAATACATCCGCGAAAGTCGGCATTTTGTTGGTACTGGACTTGTTGCCAAAACCTAACGGGATAGGCTCATTTGAAAGTAATATTAAGTTGGAGATAGTTTCTACCGTAAAAGACCCTGAACCTCGCGGCATCGTAGTGATCAAAGTTCCGGCAAACCGCATTACACCTAGCGCTATTGTCCTTTAATCACCAAACTGAATTTATTTGACCACTTAAAACTGGATCATACATTTCTTGTATGCCAATCTAGGTTCGAACTTTTTCCATTCAAGCTCGGAAACCCATAAAAGATCTTTTAGCATTTCGCGTTCAAGGGTTACTAAATGTTTATACTTAACCACAGCGTAACCATCATCGATCAAAATGATTTTACCATAATAATACTCCTCAGAGTAAGTCGCTGATTGATTTTCCCAGCTTGTTCGCGTAATGATTTGTTTTTTGACTTTATCCTCGACATTTAGCTTTTTCCAATCATCATTGAACCTAATAACAGGCTCGACCGTACTACCTTTACCAGCCGATAATCGAGACAAAACACGAAATAATAAATTCATTTTATAATTGTCAGTGTAAAGAAATTGTAGTCAGCAAAAAGACTTGCTGAACTTGCGCCATTAACTCGATACAATATAAACGGCATCCCGTTTGATCAAACTATTTATTTCGAGGAATCAAATGTTCTATTGAAAAGAAATATTGGTCCGTTGTGATCGGCTCTCTGGTTTCGTTATCAAGAACTCGTACAGGAACCCTAAATTTCTCCCCGATTAACGCGCTTGAGTCTTCTCCAGCGAAATATTTATCAGTCATATTTTCACTTAATGAGAGATCTTGATTAGGCGCTTGCATGAAAAATTGTTCGACCGTGATCGTGGCGGTGGCCCTTTTATTCATAAAATCGATCATTCCATAAGTGTTTTTCTTCAGATCTTCGTTGTTATCAATACGATAGTGAGGAGAGTTGTAAAGGGTCGCACCTCTTCTGATCAATGCTGCGTTGAATTCCTCAACAAATTTTTGGGCATCATTGTAATTGGATACAATGAAGGTCGACATGAAATGTACAAGCGCATTATAATGCGTATCAAGAAAGCGGACGTCGTAAGCAAATTCCATAAATAAATAATAATATTAAAGTACCGATTTTAGCTGTATTTTGATTCCAGTTTATCTTTGAAAACGTCGAGTTGCCCCGGTAGTGTAGCCTGGTGCGCGAAGTCCATATTTTCTTTGATAAACCAATGGGGCGAATAGCATTCCAAGAAAATGCGTAAGAACATGGGCACTGAAATCTGAAAGGCTGGCTTGTCCGGGTCGTGTGGTTGAAAAAGAAAGGCAAAGTTGGGTTGATCTGACGGTAACATTTCATAACCTCGTTTGAACGCGTACTTTCTCATAGGTTCAGTATCCAGCAACATCATCACCACAAAATCACCTTGCAGAAATGCCAAATAGTCCTCTGTGCGCTGGAATATTTTAACAAACGGTAAGCAGGCTGTCTCTGTAAATTTGTGTTCGTTAAGCGAGAACATATAAGGTGCGGAACTAAAGCTCTTTAATATTTCGTCCGGCGGCTCAAACCGAAATCCGGCCCAATAAACTAATCCCTTTTCAGGTTGTCCAAAGTGAGAGCCTGTTTCCCTGCCTATAGCGATATATTCATTAAGTTGATCGATGTAATGTTTAGTCTTCGAAGTTTGAGTCAACCGGATGCGCTGTCCATCTATCCCGGGGACAGGAACTGCCATCGGCTCGTCATCGATTAAATAATCCATCAAAGTCTTGCCTGCAGCTATCTGCCGTTTTACGCGCGCGTTTCCGTCTTTTTTTTCCCGGATTTAAGTTCCAGCGGGAGCCAAACGTTATGATCTTTGATGATGGTGATATCAAAGTAACGCAGGTAATTAGTCAGGTCATTGAGGATGGCTATAGCTCCGCGATTGAAAGCCAGTCGCAGTACCTGTCGTTCGAACCGGTTACCTTTTTTGTTGCTTATAAAACCTGCATGTTGCTTTTCCGAAAGCGGTTTGATATCATGCCGGCTAATAAAGGTATAGGCCATGGCGTCACCAATGGACCGGTAAACGAATAACAAACGTTCACTCAGGTCAATCTGATCATTCTGGTATTCGATTTCTTTTTTGAGTGCGGTGGCGATTTCCTTGGAATGTTTATTCGTTAGCTCGTGTTTAATGCGTTTGATTCCCGCCCTTGCCTTACGGATACGATTTTCGGTATCCGTGATCTGCACGATCAGCCGTTCCTGAATAGACAGCCACAACGCACCGCTTTTCAGCGGTTTTTTTTCCGCCTCGTGCAGCAAATCAATAGTTTTCCGTAACCCCGGAAGATAGCGTCCAAACATGGTTTAAAATCGTTTAATCTCTGAAAGTTCATTGACATCACCCTGCTGATAGAAATCAGAATACATAGCCAGGCGTATCATTTTTGTTTTCAGTTTCCAGCGAACATCAATATTGAATTCCAATGCCAATATCACTGAAGTGTCGAGTACTTCGGGCTTCTCATTTGGAAATAGCCCTTTGAGCGCCGGATGTTCATTTAGGTCGATCACAGCACCATAAAGCTGGTGACGTACGCTGATCGGGTCTAAAGCAAATCGTTCGATTTCTTCATCCGGCGGTGCTGAGAAATCAAATGAAGGCAAGTCAGCTTTACGCATCACGATGAAGCCACTTTCCATGACGGAATAATTGACAAATTCTACCGAAATGATCGGGATGCCTTTGTAATTGTCGTTTTGAAGCCGGTCAATTTGATAACGTAAATTGACCATTTCAATTGAAACCCCAAAATTCAACAATATATGTTGCTCAGCATTCAAGCGCATTTTATCAATCGCCTGGAAAAATTCGGGTGCACGAAGTAATAAGGATTTGAGCACCTTACTTCGGAATAATTCCGTAATACGCCAAGTGAAATTACTGGCGATCTCCCCGGCGAAAAAGGAGTCATAATTCAAATAGGTAACACCCTGATCCGCTGCAAACGCTGCTTTTTGATAGAGCATATAGCCTCCGCGCAATTTATTGGATTCATATTTTTCCGTGATCGGGAGCGCGTTTTGAATGTTGCTATAACTATCGATGCGAGCACCAATGATTTGCGCCGATGTAGCTTTAAATTGGGCTTTCTTTTCTTGTTCTGCTTGTTGCTCCATTTCGGTGACGTTATAAGCCGCCTGAATATTGTTCAACAATTTTTCAAGTATATCCGAAGGTTTTGTTTTATGATGGTGTTCTGCCCACGCATCAGTAATTGGCTCGTAGTCAACTGCTTTCAATAGTTCGGTTTCTTGCTGAATTTCTTCCACCAGTTTTTTGAAATAAGGTAGCTGGCGAATCCGGGTCGTCCTTTCCTCTTGAGTGGTGGGGCCCCGGGGAATCGAAACGGGGTCATATCCGTAGGTTTGCGAAACCAAAAAGTATTGGCGGATGAATAGTAATGCAGTGTACTTGGCTATGTATTCGCGGCTTAGAAACTCTCCCTGTATACCATCCTGCCCGGGGAATTGAAAACGGTTGAAATAAAATAACCCGTCATTGCGCCAAAAGCGAAAAAATAAGTTGAGCACCATGCCCATCGTCATCGGCAACAATTCATACCGTACCGGGATGCTGGTGGTATGGTTTAATAATCGTTTAAGCAAACGATAGCGTTTTTCATACAGCAGCATCGCGCCTAGGCAGTATGAAACTCGAAGAATTTTTCCAGTTCTAATTCTCTCTGATCAATCTCTGCTTGATTGCTGATGATGAGTGGATTTTCTTGGTCATACTGCCATGGAATGCGTTCCAAACCAAACCGGATCAGTTCATGCGAATTATGCCAAAATTCCTCGACAAAGTCTTCGCGGTCAACCCGCAACATTAACTGGAGGTTATTCCAAAGCCGCATAGGTCAGGTCATCTATGTGCGTGTACTCGTGACCACCGATGAGCCAGCGCCCACTTGCCGCTGCAAAACCAACGTTGCCCACTTTCCAATAGTCAGTTTTACTGCTATTATAAATCGTATCATAAACCATTTCATAATATGCAACCGGGTACTGTACAGGTTTACCATCAGCATTTCGGCGGAATTCTTGAAATAACTGGCTAAAATGTGCTCTCAATGTGGCCACTAATTGCTCGTCCTGAATTTCAATACCGAAAAACAGCAAGCGCGTTAGCGCTTTGAAAATCGAAAAATCCTGGTCGTCCTTCTTTTTTCTCAGCCAGAAACTAGTGATGAAGGAATATAAAATTGGATGATACGCCGGGTAAAGAGGAAAAAGGCGATTATCAGAAACGCCGTAACAATCGCCAGCAAAATTTCTGCCCAATCATGATAATAAAACAGCATTTTCTCTGGTGGAACCGGCTTCCAGTTGATGATCCAAACCACCTGAACAGCGACAGTAACAATGGCGGCGATCAGCATGCCCTGAAAAAACAAAAACTCTCTTGACCTCCTAAATCGTTGGACAATTAAAATGCTTTTATACTTCTCATCCAAGCGTGTGATAGCGGGTAAGGAAACCGGGTATGCCAGTCCCAAAATGGAAATGATAAAATAAATACAGGCATCGCTGATAGGCATCGGTCGGAGAAATATTAACTATCGAATATACTTTATAAATTAATATTTTTAAGGTATAAAACAGCATTTTCTACCATAATGTTATTTACGGGAATTTTGTAATGCAAAGGACAAGCTGTACACTCTGGATATTGATCTGCTCAAATTTAAACGCAAAGCATTTTCACAAACGAAAACAACGCTTAGGTTTGCCGGGGCATCTATTTTTATAAATAGAAGGGGATTTTGAAACACAGTTGTTTATATTCTGTAAACTCATTGCATTTTTGCAGAGTAATTTTTAAATTAGCATTGTATTAGTTCTTTAAAACAACTCATAATTACTCAAATTATACGGTGACCTTTAAGGTGGCTTTATTGGTTTTTGAGATTATAAATAATTGATATTCAAACATATAAAAGAATGGTTCGAGTCCCGTCCATTCCGCTAAGAAGCCCTCAAAGCTTCGTAAAAGCGCTTAGATAATTGTTCTAAGCGCTTTTTTATATCCCAAATTCCATAGTACCCTCAGGACTTATGACGCAGCGAGATAGCTACCGTGGCCTCTTTATGAAAACTTAAGATACGGTGAGCTAAAGTGATCAAGATCACCCGGCCAGTAGTTTTTAGTCATCATCCTGCTCAGAGAATAATCGTATTTTTGGTATCAAAACGCGTACAGCCATGTTAGGAAAATTGAACGAAACAGAGATCGACCACTTGCTGAAAGAGCAGGTGGTGGGCAGGATCGCCTGCCAGTCAAAGGGGGAGATCTACCTTGTCCCAATTAATTATGTTTACCGGGATGGTTGTATTTACGCGCATTCCGGTGAAGGGAAAAAGATCCGGATGATGCGGGAGAATCCGCATGTCTGCTTTGAGATCGATGATATCATCAATGTATTCCAATGGAAAAGCGTGATAGCTAAAGGAGTATATGAGGAGATTACCGATATCGATGAAAAACAACAGGCCATGCAGGGCATCATTCACCGGATTATGCCGTTGATAACAAGCCCCGAGGGTCATCCTTCACATGGCATCACGGAGAAGGATAGCGATGTGGGTAACACTGTAGAACTGGTGGTTTACCGGATACGGCTGGAAGAAGTAACAGGCCGTTTCGAACAAAACTAAAATACTGCGCCCTTCCCGGCCGAACACTTTAGCTCTATTAGACCGATCCTGTCGCATCAGGACATTTAGTGCCGGAAATCATTTTTCCGCAATGGTGCTCCCTGTACCTTTAGGTAGAATCTTACAACATGATCGCTTTACGCTACAATTTCGACCACCCTTTTCAGGGCAAAGTTATCTTGCGCAAAACCGGCTATAAGCATGCCCGGTGCCGGGCTATATATTTTGACAGCGCGGACGAGCATGACTTTAATATCACACTGCAAGTTGACGGGGACGGGACCTACCAGGTCGTGCTTAACTGGGAATTTGAGGGGCGTTCGTTTTCGCATGAATCCTCCGTCACCGTTAAAAACGGGCAGCATATCCACGAGGATATTTATTAGACATTTTAAATTACCGGGTCGCCAAAACCGAATTGTTTCGTTATACAGATAGCGGATAGCTTCGGAAAAAATAGATCATGACCCTGCCTGCGCTATATTGTTGACCGGTTTCGTCTTTTGGTTTTTATTATAAAAGACCGGCAAATTTCGGCCTAGCTCAATGACCAGTGTCAGCGGACAAAGTGCGGGCGGTCATTTTTTGCCGCCGACCTCGGTACTAAACTTGCAGGATGAAAAAGACAAATATCAAACATTTGACGTTCGCGCACCGGGGATGTCTGCGCGGGCTGGAATTTTATGAAATAGAACTCCGCTTCTTACAGGAAAGACTTGAAGAGATCGCTGCAGACAATACCGGGCACGAGGTCTCAGAACGGGTAGAGCATTTTCAGAATCAACTGATCATTCACCGTGACCAGATCGATCAGCTGAAACACCGCATTCACGTGAATCTGGACGAAGTTGCGGCCGAGTTACAGCATTCCGAAAACTTTATCCAGCAGGCTACCGTTGATGCAGCTGACCAGATCGGTGCTGACTATGAGCAGGAAGAGCAGCTATTTAAAACACTTCGGCAGGAGTTTAACCGTTTTGCCGCGGAATGGATGTAACCATGAAGGCTATCGCTTGTATGACCGCGGCAGAAGCCGGTCAATTGGTACACGCGCGATGTCGCGAATAATGAACACGGGATCATGTGCCGATCTTTCTGAGCCAGATCCCGGCGTTATTTCGAAAAAAGGTACTGTCGATCGATGGCCGAAGACGGCAAACTGATGATCGCCCCGCCATCCAGATCACCCGGGAAACGTTGGACCGGGCCTGCTTCAAACGCTTCGCCAGTACCTGATGCCGATCACTTATCGGGATGCCGGGCGTCATGGGATGGGCCGCGCTACTCCGCTAATTTTATGACCAAAAGCATAGTATATGGCACTTAGTAAAAATATTGAATCGTTCCCGGAACAAACCGGGCTGATCGGGCGCTTTACCGGGCGCTTCTTTTCTTCCGGGCTAAAACCGCGGTATGAATTTCGCGAATTTTTGGCTCAATGCTATATGATAGGCTACGAATCCCTGCCGCTGGTTGGCCTTACCGGCTTTATTATGGGGCTGGTATTAACCATGCAGCTGCGGCCCAGCCTGGTGGAATACGGGGTGCAGTCGCAGTTGCCGGTCATGGTGGGAATCGCCATCGTCCGCGAGATCGGCCCGGTAATCACCGCGCTGATCTTCGCCGGCAAAATCGCCAGCAGCATCGGCGCCGAGCTGGGCTCAATGAAGGTGACCGAGCAGATCGACGCCATGGAGGTAAGCGGGACGAACCCATTCAAATATTTGGTGGCCACCCGGGTATTGGCCTGCACGCTGATGCTACCGGTGCTTACCCTACTGGGGGATGCAATCTCTTTAACCGGTGCCTATATTGGCGTCAATATCCGCTCGGTAACCAGCTTCCGGCTTTTCTTTGACCAGGTGTTCGCCAGTTTGAGTTTCGGGGATATACTGCCCGCGGTAGTTAAAACCTTCTTTTTCGGTTTTGCCGTTGGCGTCATCGGCTGCTATAAAGGTTATTTTTCCAGTAAAGGTACCCGGGGCGTGGGAAACTCCGCTAACTCTGCGGTGGTACTTGCTTCTGTGGTCATTTTTATTATCGACCTGCTGGCCGTTCAGTTAACGGACCTGTTGGGTTTAAATTAAAGCTATGGAACCCCGCGAACCTGTCATTGTTGTCGAGCACCTGTACAAAAGTTTTGGTGCGAATAAGGTCCTGCAGGATTTTAACCTCACCGTTCATGCTAACGAAAACGTCGTGGTGCTGGGCAAGTCAGGCTCGGGTAAATCGGTGCTGATCAAATGTATCATCGGCTTGTTAAGGCCGGAAAGCGGCCGTATCCTGGTCTTTGGTAAAGATATTCCCGGTCTGGGAGAGGAAGAGCTCGACGAGATCCGGGTGCGGATAGGCTTTCTTTCCGGGGAACGCGCTTTATGATTCGATGACCGTCCGGGAGAACCTCGAATTTCCGCTCAGACGCCACCGTTTACAACAAACGCAGGCAGAAGTGGACCGGCTGGTCATGGAAGCACTGGAGAATGTGGGCCTGCCGCACACCGTCAATATGATGCCGGTGGAGCTTTCGGGCGGCATGCTTAAGCGCGTAGCCCCGCCCGGACGATGATTCTTCAACCGGACATCATTTTATACGATGAGCCAACCACCGGCCTGGACCCGGTCACCGCGCGCGAGATCGACCGGCTGATCGTCGAGTTGCAACATAAATACCATACGGCATCGATCATCATTACGCATGATATGCATTGTGTAAAAAATACCGCAGATCATGTGGCCCTGCTGCTGGATGGCCGGGTGTATACCGAGGGCACCTACAGCGATCTGGAAAACTCCGCCGATCCGCAAGTCAAACAATTTTTCGAATAGTTATCATGAGCAAACAAGGCATTAATAATTTGAAATTAGGGGATTTATCCCGGCAGGCTTATTTGTCCTGATCCTGTCCTTTTATTTCATCGGTAAGAACAAGCATCTTTTCGGTACGAAATTTAAACTGCGCGCGCGTTTTACGAACCTCAACGGCCTGATGGAAGGGAACAACGTGCTCTATGCGGGTATCCGTGCGGGAACGGTCAGCTCGATCAAACTTGTCAACGACACCACTATAGAAGTGACGCTGCTGATCGATAAGGCGGTGAGGGCGCATATCCACCAGCGGTCCGTCGCCTCCATTGGCACCGAGGGCCTGATGGGTAATAAGATCGTGAATATCATGCCGGCGAACGGTAATTTCCCACCAGTCAATGACGGGGACCAGCTTGCCGCCCGACAGGTGGTCAACACCGATGAGATGCTGCAAACCTTATCCCGCACTAACCAGAATATCGCTGGTATTTCAGAAGCGCTGAAGGTATCTGTACTGCGGATCAACCAAAGTAAATTGATGGCCTTGCTGGATGACCCGGCTATCGGCATCCGCCTTAGATCGGCGCTTAAAAACATAGACCGTACCGCTGCCCGTGCCAATTACCCGGCCGGCAACCTGAACAAAGTTGTAGATGAGATGAAGGGAGGGAAAGGTTTAGCGGTACCCTGTTGGCCGATACGGCCCTCGCTGTCGACCTGCGCGTGTCTCTGGCGAATATCCGCCAGTCGACTGCGAATGCCCAAAAACTAACCAGCGACCTGAACGGCCTGGTGAGTCAGATCAATGAGGAGCTCATTGCCGGAAAGGGATCATTGCATTTATTACTCCGGGATTCTGTTGCCGCTAAGCATATCCGGAAGAGCCTGAATAATATTGAGCAGGGCACCGACGGATTCAATCAAAACATGGAGGCTTTAAAACACAACTTTCTTTTTAAGGGGTTTTTCAAAGACCAGGCAAAAAGGCGAAGGCCGCTCCGAATCCATGATCGGGCTAAACTAAGCTGACTGATCAGCTGGGTCGAGACGAACCCATTTCATTGCCCATGAGCAGGTGTTTTAAAGTTCCGTAAGCGGAAACCCAGATATACACGGAATAGGCCCGCGATAACGAAGCCGACTCCCGTGTGTAAAATGATATCTTCATTACCCCAGATCATATTAGTCAGCAGAACGATGCCGGTAACCAGCACCAGCAAACCACAGATCGATAGCCGTGGCCCGGTCTTCCCGGCCGTGGTCACGCAGGTGCCGGCACTGGCGATGGCCAGTACCCCGCGCAACATGAGCCAAGAGCCCAGTATGACCGGGACAATGATCAGGGAAATGAGCGGGTAAAACCAAAGATAAATGCCAATGAAGAGATCGACGAAAGCACCAAGCAAGGCCCAGCGAACTACACCGGATGCCCTCCTGGTGGATATGACGAACATCAGCTCTATAAAACCTGTCCCCGTGATCCCTACGGCGAACAGCAGAGAGATCGAAAGGTAGGCCGATAATTGTTCTGTAAATATCCAACTGCCCATCGCAATCAATACCACCCCGCTTACCGGAAGCAGCCACCAATGCCTGATGTCTGGCTTCCCATTTTTTAAACCCGAGGCTGACATAGTTTCTGATCGGCTAAAACACGGTTAATATTGTCTATCCCGTTCAGCAGGGCGTCGGGATTAAAGGCGATGCTATCGATGCCGGCTTCCACCAGCACCCGGGCAAAGGCCTCCGAATCACTGGCGGCCTGCCCGCAAAGGCCGACGTGCTTATGCAGGCGGTTCGCCTTTTCGATCATCAGCCGGATAAGCTGCAAACTGGCGGCATCCTGTTCGTCAAACTCGTCGGCAATGAGCGCGCAGTCGCGATCGATCCCGAGGGTCAATTGGGTCAGGTCATTAGATCCTATGGAGAAACCGTCAAATAACCGGGCGAACTCCTCGGCCAATAGTACATTGCTGGGGATTTCGGCCATCACCGATCTCCGTGCCATTTTTACCTTGTTTCAACCCGTTTTTGGCCATCAGCTCAATAACCCGTTTGCCTTCAGCAACGGTCCTGCAAAAGGGGATCATCAGCTTCACATTGGTCAGGCCCATATCTTCGCGCACCCTTTTCATAGCGGCGCATTCCAACCGGAAACCTGCCCGGTAACGTTCATGGTCATACCGAGGCGCCCCGGAAACCGATCATCGGGTTCTCTTCATCCGGTTCAAAATATTTGCCGCCCAACAGGCCGGCGTATTCATTGGTTTTGAAATCGCTCATCCGTACGATCACCTCTTTCGGGTAAAATGCAGCGGCGATTGTGGCTACGCCCTGCGCGAGCTGGTCCACAAAAAAGTCCGCTTTAGTTGCGTAGCGGTTGGTCAGGTTTTGTATCCTGATCCGGTCCCCTTCGTCCGTTACCTGGTCAAAATGCACCAGCGCCATCGGGTGGACCTGCACTTTGCGGGCAATGATAAATTCCAGTCTCATCAAGCCTACCCCATGATTGGGAAAAAACGACAATTCGAACGCCTGTTCGGGATCGCCGACAATAAGCTGTGCTAATGGCTTTTGGGGCAGCCGGACCGACGCCACATCGGTTGCTATCTCTGTCCAGTTTAGCTTGCCGCGGTATACGTTCCCGGTTTTTCCTTCCGCACAGCTGAGTGTGATCACCTCACCATCCTCGATACGAGCGGTAGCGTTTTCCGTGCCTACGATAGCGACCGCGCCCAGTTCCCGGGCAATGATTGCCGCGTGGCTGGTGCGCCCGCCTTTATTAGTGACGATGCCGGCTACTTTCTTCAGCACCGGGTCCCAGTCAGGGCTTGTGGTATCCGCAATAACAATATCACCCGCGCGGAGCTTGCCGATATCGGCAGGGGAGTTCAACAGGCGGGCAACCCCGCTGGTGATCTGATGGCCTACCGCGGCCCCGCTGGTGATCAATTCCCCCGCTCCACGATCCGGCAGGTTTTGACCTGTAATTTTTTATCGAGGCTGTGAACTGTCTCCGGCCGTGCCTGTATCAGGTAGAGCTCACCGCTGTGCCCATCCTTCGCCCATTCAAAATCCATAGGCTTTTGATAATGTGTTTCGATGAGTAAGGCCCGTGATCCCAGCTTCAAAATATCCGGATCTTCCAGCACAAACTTTTCCCGTAACTCCCGTGGCGTATCCTGATTTACCGTGGTATTGGTTTCGTTCTCTTCACGGGGGTAGACGAGCATTTGGCTTTTGCTGCCTAATGTCTTTTGGATGATCGCGTCCTTTTGCGCACGCAATGTTGGTTTAAAGATCAGGAACTCGTCCGGAACGACGGTGCCCTGTACCATGTTTTCTCCCAGTCCCCATACCCCTGAAATTTGAATAACTTCCCTGAAGCCGCTTTCGGGTTCCAGTGTGAAGCCGACACCCGAGCAACCCAGTCGGCCCTGATCATTTCCTGTATACCTACTGATAGATATACCTTATCATGCGCAAACCCTTTGTCTTCGCGGTACTTGATCGCCCGGTCCGTATAGAGAGAGGCAAAACATTGCTTGACTGCGGACACGATTGCACCATGCCCGGTGATGTTCAGATACGACTCATGCTGGCCGGCAAAGCTGGCGTTGGGCAGGTCCTCGGCGGTGGCGCTGCTGCGCACAGCGACGGCCTGCTCGCGGAAGTCGAACACGTAATCATATTCATCGGATATAGCCATTTGCAGGTCATTGGGCATTTGGGCATCAAGAATCAGGGTGCGTGCCTTTTGCCCGATCGCTGCAAGGTTGGTAAATTCTTTCCGGTCAAGTTCCGCCATCAGCCGGCCAGGGGCTGCTCCAAATGGTTACTGCTAAGAAAGTGCCGGTAGCCCGCGGCGGTGACCGCAAAGCCATCAGGTACCGCAATGCCCTTAGGTTCCAACCGGGCGAACATTTCACCGATCGATGCATTTTTACCGCCAACCTCGGCAATATCGCGCAGGCTGGTCTCTCTGAATTTTTTGATATATCGTTCCATATTGCTCAATTTTATGAGGTTAATGATTGGTCAGTAGGCTGTCCACCCACCATCAGCGACCATGACGGCGCCATTGATGAATCCGGAAGGTTCCGAGGCGAGGTATAGCGCCAGTTCGGCGATCGCATCCGGCTGCGCGCTATCCGGCAGGTTGCCCGTCCCGGCAGTCATGCGCTCCAGCCCGAAAGGTTCCGGCTCCATGCCCTGCAGGATATTGGTTGCAACCCCGCCCGGGGCAATCGCGTTGCATTTGATCCCTTTTCCGGCGTACTGGTAGCCAATGTTGCGGGTAAGGCCAATCAGGCCATGTTTGGAGGTGGTGTAAGCTGCCCCGGCGCGGCCGCCGTAAAGACCGCCAATTGAGGCAATATTGATGATGCGACCGCTTCCTTTCTGCAGGAACACTTTTAATGCGCTGCGACACGTGAAGAACGGGCCGTTAAGGTTGATTCCGATGACTTTGCTCCATAGTTCATCGCTGACCCCGGCTGCCGGCGTAAAATTATCCATGATCCCGGCATTGTTAACCAGGATATCCAGCGTTCCATAAACATGTAGCGTTTGTTCTACCAGAGTTCGACATCAGCGGACTTCGAAATATCGACGGCCATGCAACTGGCCTGCCCTCCCTTGTCAGTGATGGCTCTTGCTACCGCTTCCATATTTTCCTGATGAAGATCGGCCAGCATCAGTTTCGCGCCTTCTCTGGCAAAACACTCGGCAATGGCTTTCCCGATGCCGGACCCTGCGCCCGTAACCGGGGCGACCTTGTTTTTAAGTAAATTCATGGCTCCTTTTATTTTCGAAGATCGGGATCGGGCCTGGTATAAGCCATGATGAAGGTCAGGATTATAATTGATCTTAGGCAGTTACATGATATCCCTTGAATGTCAGCTGTTGCTTTATAATAAAATGCTTGCTAATTTAGTTCCGTTTGCACTTTGTATCATGGATACCAGTATTTTTCTTAGTCACCTGCGTTCCTACGTCACTGTCCCCGACACAGATTTTGAGGAGTTTTTAAAGCTGCTGGTACCACTCACGCTTCAAAAAGGTGGCTATTTTTACCGGGCAGGCGAGGTGCCGCGATACAGCCCGTTTATAGTTAAGGGTTGTTTGCGGCAATTTATATTAGATGAGTCCGGTCGCGAACAGATTATTTTATTTAATGAAGAGGGCAACTGGGCCGGACAGTTAGGCAGCATGCGCAGCCGAAAGCCCACCAATGTTTACCTGCAGGCACTTGAGCCTTGCCAGATATTAGGCATTACCATTGAGAATGTTGACCGCGCCATGGCAATGTTCCCATGGTATCAGCAGTATTTTTTAAAGAAATACCCAACTGATCATGCCCGGTTATTGGAAGAGGCGAACCGCTTAAAAAGTGAGCCGCCCGAAGTGCTTTACCGCGAGTTGATGGAAGCCAGGCCGTCGCTCCTGCTCCGTGTGCCTCAGCACTATATCGCCAACTACCTAAGCGTGCGGACCGAGACGCTCAGCCGTATCAAAGCCAGGCTGCTGCGAAATTAATTTGTTGATCCAGGTCAACATATCGCAAAATAGGATAGGGTAACTTTACGTTATGCAAGCATCATCAACCGTATACCAATTAAAAAACAGACTGGAACGAACCCGCTATTACATGGGCGGTTACTGGGTGTTTTTAGCCACCGCCGCCGATACCGGGGGCCGGTTCAGCCTGATAGAAGCAAACCTGCGTCAGGGCATGGAGCCGCCTGCGCATGTGCACACCTATGAGGATGAGTCCTTCCAGCTTCTGGAAGGCGAAATCGAATTCATTGCCGATGGCAAACCGTATTTGCTCAAGGCAGGCGAGTTCCTGCACCTCCCGATAGGCGTTCATCATACTTTTAAAGTATTGAGTCCAACCGCCGTGGTACTCATTCATCTTGTACCGGCGGGGTTGGAGGCGATGTTTCTTGAATTGAGCCAGCCCGCAACAGAGTTAGACTATCCGCCAGCACCAGCAGGCCCACCGCCGGCAGAATGGTTGGCGCGAGTGGCCCAATTGCAGCAAAAATTTGGCATCCGTCATATGGATAACCGGCAGATCAAGGCACAATAACGTTAATGCCAACCATCACGTGAAAGGGTGACCCGCGTCAATTTTCCTGTAGTATTGGAGCACGATATTCGTCTTCATGGAAAAGAAGCAAAACAGCAGCCTGCCGGCAATTTATCTCCAATCGCTGGGGGCAGCCGGCACAGTGACCGGCTCTAAGCACTTGTTGATCACACCGTCGATAACGGTCATGGTCGACTGCGGACTTTTTCAGGGCATCAAAGCCCTGAGGGAGCATAACTGGGCTAAGCCCTCGGTAAACCCGGCAAGCGTTGGCGCAATAGTGCTTACCCATGCCCATTTAGATCATTGCGGCTATATCCCGCTTTTTGTCAAAAATGGTTACCACGGTCACATCTATATGAGCGGGCCAACGCGTGACCTGGCAGAGATCATCCTGAGGGATTGTGCGAAGCTGCAGGAGGAAGATGCCGCGCGCGCCAACAGGCATGGTTTTAGTAAGCATCATCCTGCGCAACCGCTTTATACGGTTGCCGATGTGGAAGCCGCGCTGCCGTTATTTAAGGTCTGTGCTACGGAAACTAATATTAGCCTTCAGGAACAATTGAGCTTCAAGTTATATCCGGTAGGTCATATCCCGGGAGCCTGCTCTGTTAAATTTGACTGTTATGGTAAAAAAGTACTCTTCTCGGGAGATATCGGCCGCGAACATTCTGAACTGTTGCCTGCCCCGGAGTCTTTACAAGACGCTGATTTCGTGGTGATGGAAACGACCTACGGCGACCGCTTACATTCGGCAAGCGATACCGGTCAGGAAATGGCTATGGTTATTAATGATACGCTCTTTAATAAAGGAAATATACTGATCCCTTGCTTTGCCGTGGGGCGTGCCCAGGAAGTTATGCACCTGATCTATCGTTTAAAGCAGCAAAATGCCATCCCCGGGCCATCCCGGTTTACCCGACAGCCCGATGGCTGCTGCCGCGGGCAAGGTGCTGCTGCATCATCCGCAGTGGTTTAAGATCGATGAAAAGGAATGCGAACGCATGTTCAGCGGGGTGACTATCAATTCAGATTATGAACAAACCAAAAGATCATTCGCAGGCGCGGCAGCAAGATCATTCTGGCGGCCAGCGGCATGCTGACCGGAGGCCGCGTATTGGAATACCTGAAGCATTACCTCCCGGACAGCCGGAACATGATCTTATTGATCGGCTTCCGGCGGAAGGCACGCGCGGGCGAGCCCTGCAGAACAAAGCGGGCGAATTGAAGATCCATGGCAATTATTACCCGGTCAAATCAGCTGTTAAAGAGATCGAAGGTTTGTCTGCTCATGCTGATCAACGCGAGCTGCTGAACTGGTTGCGGCAATTCGCGGTGAGCCGTCCGCGTGTTTTCCTGGTACACGGTGAGCCCGGGGCGCAGGATGTATTCCGGGTTAAGGTTAAAGATGAACTGGGGCTTGATGCGCTCATCATGCAAACGGATGTACCGGTGCTGCTGTTTCAGGTAACCGCAGCGGGAAAGACAAGCTAAACGTAGTTCCCTTATTTTCACGACTTTTTAGGGTGATCTCCCCACCAAGCTGGTGAACGTAATTTTTAATGATATGCAGGCCCAAACCGGTGCCTGCTATCTCTAAAGCGTTAGAAGCTCTGAAAAAAGGCTCGAACAGCTTTTGTTGTTCATCAGCCGGAACACCAATTCCCCGGTCGCTGACCACAATCGTAAAACCTTCCGCACCGACCTCGGTTCTAAGTACTATCCTGCCCGGCTCCGCGGAGTATTTTACAGCGTTGGATAGCAGGTTGACCGCGCAATGCTTTAGCAGGTTGCGGTCAGAACAAATGATATGTTCTTTTCCGCTGTGCTGATAAATCAATTCATGTCCACCGGCAACCAGTTGCATCTGGGCGCGCACTTCCTCCCCGAAGTTGATCAGGTCGAATGATCTGAGTTCCGGCTGAAAGGTTCCCGCTTCAATACGCTCCGGGGGACAAGAAATCGTTCAGAGTGTCGGTCATATCATTAACAGCCATTCTTATCTTTTGCAGGTGGGACAGGATCTTATCCTGGTCGAGGCGCTGGTAATACCGTTCGACCAATGAGGCGGAAAGCTGGATCTGGCTGAGTGGCGAACGGAACTCATGGGAAGCCATAGACACCAACCTGCTTTTCAGCTGGCCCCGGTGCTGTTCCCGGGCCAGCAGGCTCGCATTGCTTTTTCCCGGCTCAGGTCATGGACCTGCCCGGCATAACAGACCTTAGCATGATCAATTACTTCAGCCAGCGACAATCGTAGCGGGAACAAGCTGCCGTCTTTTTCCGGCCGGTAACTTCCTGTGCGGTACTATTTGCCGGTAACTGGTGAAGTGGCTGTCCGATATCCAGTAGTTGGTCTAAGTTGATACCTGCGTGGTCGCCCGGGGGATGCCAAACAGCATCCAAAACGCCGGATTAGCCGACAGAATGATCCCTTCCCTGTCGGTAATCAGGAGACCGTCAGCAGCACGTTCAAACAATGCCTCGAGTAGGGTTAATCTGTTCATTGCTAAAAGGATTAAGGTTATAGTGGATCCACCGTTAGCTGTGTCCAAAAAGAAAGCTGAACGGTTTGATCTTCTTTGGGCAGCGCGATTTCTGATTCATTCATATCCAAATATCGGTGGTCCTGCTCCGCGGTTTACTGACCAACAACAGCGGAAATACTGATCCTGGTCATTCTATGGGCGCGTCGGCTAATACTATCTTTACAGCATGGTCTTATGATCCTTATCCGGTGTTAGCTATGATAAAAAGTTATTCTTATTGCTGAGTTTTATCTCCTTAGCAGCCTGTAAAAAACAGCAAATTACCTACCCGAGGCGCATGACGATCGTACAAACGGTTTATGCTTCCGGCAAGGTGATGGCAGACAGTGAATATACTGTCGGCACACTGATATCCGGCACGGTCGACCGCAAGCTCGTTCAGGAAGGTGACCAGGTCCGTAAAGGGCAGGTAATCTATATTTTACGGCATACTTCGCCGGCGGCAAAAATGGAAGCGGCCAACAGCGCTTTGCGGAATGCTACAGAGAACATTTCGGTTAATTCCCGCCTGCTGAATGACCTGAAGATAGCCGAACAAAACGCCGGTCTCAAATTCACTAATGATTCGCTGCTATACAGGCGGTATCAAAATTTATGGGCCCAAAATATAGGCACACAAGTGAACCGGATAATGCACGGACACAGTTTGACATTTCTTACAATCAAAAAAGATCGGCACGGGAAAAGTACCGGTCTGCCGTCAACGACCTGCAACTGGCCATGAAAAATGCGAAAAGTCTGGCGGTAGGGTCCAAAGCCGACCTCGAGAACTATTTTATCCGGGCCGAAAGCAACGGCACTGTTTACCAATTGCTCAAAGAGCAGGGGGAAGCGGTCAGAATGAACGAACCGGTAGCGTTGCTGGGACGATCAGGCGCACGGCTAATTCGACTTTCGGTCGACCAGGAGGACATTCGCCAGGTCAGGACCGGGCAAACGGTGCTGTTAAAAACGGATGTCAGCGGCGACCGGATCTACCAGGCCAAAGTCAGCCGGGTTTACCCGGTTATGAACGAAGCCGATCAGACCTTCCGGGTAGACGCCCTGTTCACCGGCGGATCTGACCCGGCTTATATCCACAGTTCCGTGGAAGCGAATATTATCATCGCCAAAAAAACGAAATGTCTGACCATCCCGCTGGCAATGCTGCTCCCCGGGGATAGCATCCGTGTGCGGGAAAATGGAAGGGTCATTACCAAACCCGTCAAAACCGGTCTCCGGACCGCTGACGAAGTAGAGATCACCGGCGGTGCGGACACCAAAACAGCGATTGTTGACCCGTTAAGCCAGTAACCAGTATGACTGTTAACCTGCTCATAGCAAAACGGCACCTTATGGCCGGAAAAAAGCAAACCCCGGTGGCCATGCTGGGTGTCACTTTCGGGATCGCCATGTTCATCCTGATGATCAGCTTTATGGTCGGTGTGAATCAGTTCATGGAGAGCACCATGCTTTCCTTTACGCCTGATATACACCTATATAATGATATTAGCACTGACTATCGTTTTTCGGTCGCCGGAGAGTACTTCAAGGGACAACCGGTATTGGTCAGCGTCGCCCATCCGAAACCACGGCAGGTCAGGCTCAATCTCAAAAATGCCGCTGCCATATTGGCCGGGCTCCGGCAAAACCGGGCGGTAGCCGGGATTTCTCCAATGGTCAGCACACTGGTATTTTATAATTACGGCCCTGTGCAGATCAATGGCAATATCAATGGGGTCAATATAATGGACGAGGCGAAGATGTTCGGTCTAAAAGACAAAATGATCAGCGGCGCAGCCGAGAACCTGTTATCTGCCGATAAGGGCATTTTGATGGGCAGCGGCCTGGCGGAAAAATTGAACGTACACCGGGCGACCAGTGAGCCTGGCGACGCCGAACGGCAACCTGATGCGTTTTCGGCTGGTCGGTCTGTTCCGGATCGGTATCAGCGCGATCGATAACGTGCGTAGCTACGTAAGCCTTTCCAGCGGACAGCAGCTGCTGGGCAAGGATAAAAGCTATATTACCGACATCAGTGTAAAGTTACACGACCACGGACGGGCCGCTTTGACAGCTGCAGCATTTATTAAGAAATATGGCTACAAGGCCGATGACTGGGAAACGGCCAATGCTTCCGTAAAGACCTCTAACCCGGTAAGAGACACGCTGACCTACGTCGTGAGCGTGACGTTACTGGTCGTTGCGGGCTTCGGCATCTACAACATCATGAGCATGACCATTAACAATAAGATGAAGGACATCGCTATCTTAAAGGCACAGGGATTTGCCGGCAGGGATATCCTGCAGATTTTTTTAAGCCAGGCGGTGTTTATCGGCCTGTTGGGTGCGCTAAGCGGTATGCTGCTGGGCTTTCTTTTAGCTTATACGCTCTCTAATGTGCCTTTTCCGCCTAACGAATATGTAGCGCTGAAATATTTCCCGGTCGCTTTTGAACCGGCACATTATTTTTTCGGATTATTATTCGGGGCGCTCACGCCGCTTGCCGCCGGCCTGATGCCGTCGATCAAGGCTGCGAAAACTGACCCCGTAACCATATTAAGAGGATGAAAGCAGCGCTGATTACTGAGAAGTTAAACAAGTATTTCCACGAACCCGAGGAATTCCGGGTGCTGCAGGATATTTCTTTCCGGGTTGACCAGGGGCGAATTCGTACCGATCATCGGTAAGTCTGGCTGCGGTAAATCGACCCTGCTTTACCTGCTCAGCACTTTGGATACGGATTACACCGGCTTGATTACAATCAACGGTGAGCAGGTCACCGGGCTTTCACAAAACGAACTGGCTGCCTTTCGGAACCGGCACATCGGCTTTGTTTTTCAATTTCATTTTTTACTGCCTGAATTTACCGCGCTGGAAAATGTGATGCTTCCCGCTCTCAAACTGGGACGGTGGAGTAAGGCGGAAATAGAAGAGCGTGCCTTGCAGCAATTGCGGCAACTGGAGATGGAGTCCTTTGCGCGTCAACTATCAGGAAAGCTTTCCGGCGGGCAGCAGCAACGGGTGGCCATTGCCCGCGCATTGATCAATGAGCCGATGATCATCATGGCGGATGAGCCTACGGGTAACCTGGACAGCGGCAATACCAAACTGGTGTTCGATATCTTCAGCCGGCTGGCCCATGAAAAAATATCGCCGTACTGGCCGTAACGCATGACCTTGACTTTGCTGAGCAGGCGGACCGCGTGATCGAAATGAAGGACGGCCATATCGTACCCCCGGATGCGCGACATCAGCAAAATACCTGACGGCTATCATTCTTATGTATTGTGTTATTGACCACTTTTATGGCATTAATTCACAGCATCATGAAAAAGATTCTTGTTTTAACCGATTTTAGTGCTACTGCAGCGCATGCCGCCCGGTATGCGCTGCAGCTGGCCCAGCAACTACATACCGGTATCCTGCTCTACCATGTGGTTCAGTCCATACCTATCGTGCCTAATTATGCCGGTGGCGGATTTGTAACAGAAACAGAAAACCTATTCGCTGAAGAAAGCCGCGAAAATTTAACAAAGCTCAAAGACCAATTAACGGCAGGCCGGCAAGATGGTCCGGCGATCGACACCCGGACCGGCGAAGGCGACCCGGGCAGTAATATTAAAGCATTACTGCGCGACGAGCCCATCGAACTGATTGTTATGGGCGCACCGGAAGGCAGCGTTGTTGAGCATCTGCTGATTGGTAGTGAAACCCGGGCGGTCATTAAAGCCAGCGACAGGCCCGTTTTAGTCGTCCCGGCTAACGAGCAGTTCAATTCTATTCAAAAGCTTGTACTGGCGACCGATTATCGTTCGGAAGATCTCTGTGCTTTACGTTATTTAAGTAACTGGGTCGCCAACACCGGCGGTAAGCTGGATGTGGTCCATATTCAAACAGCCGGCGAAGAGGCATTGTTGAACGCGCAGCAGAAAAAGGTTTTTGAGTTATTTTTGGATAACCTGGGGCAAACAAATGTACATTGTCATGATCTGCGCGGTAAAGAGATCCGGAAAGCCTGAACCGGTTCTGCGCCGATAAAAAGACGGATGTTCTGGCGATGGTCAATTATCATCATGACTTTTTCAGCCGGGTATTCGGTACCAGTAAAACCTTCAGCGCGTTGCATCATTTACAGTTACCGATCCTGGTCATCCCGTCGAGCTTTAGCGATGAAACGATCTGCATGATTTAAAAACGCTTGTTATGATAATGGTGGACAGGCGTTATTTCAGCAAGTGATGCGGATCATTTAGAGTTATGCCACTCATCATTAGCCATTTCTGGGATTTATGAAATATTTGTACCTTACCGTTAACCAAACCGGTTAGGAGTCTATTATTTAAACTATCGCCGACGACATGAAAAAAATAAGCGCAGTATTTGACGGATTAAATTTCTCGGACAGTGCCTTGGCCTACGGCATTAAACTCGCAGAAAGCAGCAAAGCGTTATTGTCCGGCGTCTTTCTGGAATCCTTTCTCTATAACAGCTACCGGCTGGAGGATCTGATCGGGCGCCATGGGCTGTCATCTGTTAAAATGAAGCATCTGCTGCAAAAAGACAAAGAGACCCGGTTAAGATCGGCCAGTATTTTTGAGCAGGCCTGTAAAAATGCGCATATTAACTTTAATGTGCACCATGATCAAAACCTGGCTATACTGGAAGTGCTGAAAGAAAGTATATATAGTGATCTGCTCCTGATCAGCGCCGCAGAAACACTCAGCCGCCAGGCCGAAACCCCGCCAACGAATTTCATACAGGAACTGCTGGAAGGGGCACAATGTCCCGTATTGCTCGTGCCGGGAGTTTACCGGGAAATCGAGCGGGTGGTACTGCTTTATGATGGTAAACCGGCGTCGGTACATGCGATCAAGATGTTTAACTACCTGATGCCCTGGTTGCGTGGTAAAGCCACGGAAGTGATTACAGTGTCAGGCACGGGTGATGACGATGTGCCTCCAGAAGGTGCCCCGGTAAAAGAATTTATCAGATGCCACTATCCTGCTGCAAGCTATACGCTCCTTAATGGCGACCCGGAACAGGAACTGATCAGCTATCTGAACAGTGGTAGTAAAGACTGCCTGGTTGTTTTGGGGGCCTACCAGCGCGGGCGGATATCGCGCTGGTTCAGATCGAGCATGGCCGATAAGCTCATGCAGCAGGTGGATGTGCCATTATTTATTGCCCACCATTAATTGTAAAGTTATGGAAAAGATACTTATTGCCAACGACCAATCATGTTCACCCACCAATCGAAGTCTTTTATTAAAAAGCTGCCCTTCCCATCCAATGCAAAATCCTATTCATTCTATAGCAAGATCCCCTTGCTTACTTTCAGGGAGGAAACAAAATAAGCCCCGTCGTTAACTCCAGGCGATCATGAAATACCCTTTAGCGCAACCGTTTTCTTTATCCGCAGCTGAGGTAGTCTCGCTGATGCGAACGGACAGCGCAAATGGGCTGGGAGAACATGAGGCGGGCAGGCGCAGGAATAAATTCGGTTCTAATACCTATCCGGGACAAGAGCGGAAGAATAGCTGGCTAATCCTGCTGGAACAGTTCAGAAGCCCCATTGTTTACCTCCTGTTTTTTGGTGCCGGTGTCTCTTTTTACTTTAAAGATATCCCGGAGGGGGCGTCAATCCTCGTCGTTATTCTCATTAATGCACTGATTGGTTTCCTGATGGAGATGCAGGCGCGCAGCTCCATGAATGCCTTAAAAAAATGGAGGTGATAACGGCTAAAGTGGTCCGGGAGGGAAAGACACGGTCCGTTTCGGCTGAAGAGTTAGTCCCCGGCGACCTGGTCGTTCTGGAATCTGGGGATATCATACCGGCAGATGGCCGGCTGATGATGGTTAACCGCTTTCAATGTGATGAGTCATCGCTGACCGGCGAGTCGTTGCCGTGTGATAAGGGGACCAGTCCCCTGTCAGCGGACACCTTCCTCGGCGACCAAAAGAACATGGTTTTCAAAGGTGCCGCTGCGATCAATGGCCATGCGATGATGATCGTAACGGGCATCGCGGCAAACACACAGTTAGGCAAGATCACTGCCTTGGTGGAAAGCACAGGGGACACACTAACACCACTGGATAAAAAGCTGAATGCCCTGAGCAGGAAGCTGATCTGGATCACATTGGCAATGACAGCTGTCTTTGCTATATCGGCCTGGCTACAGGGCAAGGCCCTGTTAACCATTATAGAGACTTCAATAGCGCTGGCTGTGGCCGCTATTCCTGAAGGTTTACCTATAGTAGCAACGGTGGCCTTATCTTACGGCATGTTATTGATGGCGCGCAGAAACGCGATAGTAAAACATTTACAGGCAGTAGAGACATTGGGCAGCACCGGGGTGATCCTGACGGATAAGACCGGCACGCTGACCGAAAACAAGATCACTATTGACAGCCTTTCCTTTCCGGAGGAAAGTGTAAAGGTGCGCATTGAAAATAATCTCCTGAAATTCCCGAATGGGGCGATCAGGCACAGTTCGGTCAATTTTGAGCAATTATTGCGAGCTGGTGCTTTGTGCAACAATGCCGAAGGTGGTAATGGAGACCCGGTAGAAGTATCGCTACTTCAAATGGCCTTTGCCGCAGGCCTGGATAAAGCCACGCTGCAAAAGCAGTATCGTCGGATCGCCGAGGTGCCTTTCAGTTCCGAGATCATGATGATGGGTACTTTGCACAAGGGCCCATCGGGTTATGTCATTACCGCTAAAGGTTCAGTTGAACGCTTGCTGGAAAAATGCGACCGGTTCCAATCTGGCGACCGTATTGAAAGTTTAACAAATGACAGCAGAAACGCGATCCTTACCAGGTCCGAAAAAATGGCGGCCAGCGGTCTTCGGGTACTGGCTTTTGCTTACCGGGCAGAGGAGGTGCTGCCTGCGGAAGATTACCTGCATGAACTGGTTTACGTAGGTATGGCCTGTTTTCTTGACCCGCCCCGGACTGATATCAAGGGAGCCATCCTTAATTGCAGGGCGGCAGGTATCAAAATAGTAATGATCACCGGCGATCACCCGCAAACAGCCCTGAACATTGCCCGTAAAGTGGGGCTGATCGATGATCAGGACAAAGCCGTTCTTACCGGAAAGGAACTGCCACCTGCCGGGCTGCTGACACCCGCCTGGCGCCAACGCATTTTGAATACCGCAATTTTTGCCAGACCACCGCCCAGCAAAAACTGGAAATTGCGGATGTATACCAACATGGGGGCTATATTGTGGCCATGACGGGTGATGGGGTTAATGATGCACCTGCGTTAAAAAAGCAGATGTGGGCATCGCCATGGGTATGCGGGGTACACAGGTAGCAAAAGAGACTGCCAGCATTATCCTGAAAGATGATTCGTTTACCTCCATCGCCCGGCGGTAGCCCATGGGCGCGAAATCTTCCAGAACATTCAGAAGTTCGCGGTCTACCTGGTATCCTGTAATCTGAGCGAGATCTTCATTGTAACGCTGCTGGGTATTGTTATGCCAGGCGCTACTTTATTACCACTGCAGATCCTATTTCTCAATATGGTGACCGATATCTTCCCGGCGCTGGCCCTCGGCTTAGGCACGGGTGACAGAACGGTGATGGACAGGCCCCCGAGAGATCCCGGGAAAGACATCGTGACAGGCAAGAAATGGCTGGTCATAGCCCTTTATGCCACCGCAATCACCTCGGCGGTGATCATTGCGGTGCTTTACGGGCAAAAAATACTGCATGGCAATGACCGCACCTGCAATAATATGGCTTTTATCACGCTTACCTTCGCCCAATTATTTCATGTATTCAATATGGCTTCGGAAGGTTCGGGACCGTTTAACAACGAGGTTACCCGCAACAAATGGATATGGCTTGCGATACTGGTGTGCGGTGCACTCCTGTTGATGGTCTTTGCCGTGCCCAGCCTGCGACTGGTTTTAGGGTTATCGGTGCTTTCCTTTCCGCTATGGGTAACTGCGGTGATGATAAGCCTGCTGCCATTGATCATTTTCCAGATCTACAAATCTGCACGCAAAGCAGCACATCAAACAAGGCATTAAAATTTCACCGCCCCCTGGCCGGCCGCTCATCACCCAGCAATACCCCCACTGCCGGTATTTTTTGCTGCGGTCGAACACGATCTTTAAGATGGAAAGCACCGGCATGGCCAGAAACATGCCGGAGAGCCCCGCCATGACCCCACCGACGATGATGCCAACGATGGAAACGAGTGGATTGATCTTGACCTGTGAGCCCACGATACGTGGCATCAGGATATTGTTATCCAGGGACTGTACAATGGTAATCGCACCTAAAACTATCAGCACATCTGCCGGGCGGTCTGATGAGGCCAGGGTAAGTAATACACCCGGGATGTTACCGATCAAAGCACCCGGGTAAGGTATCAGATTCAGAAAAGCAAAAATGATCCCGATCAGTAAGGCGTTCTGTATGCCAAACAGCCAAAGAATACCTCCCAGAAGAATGATGATATAAGTGATCTGGATCAACAGCCCGAAAAGATAGCTTTTAACCATTTGCTCAGTTAACAGGATGGCTTCTTCGACATTTGGATACTCTTCTTTCCTGAACCACATCAGGATGAACTTGACGAAAAGGTTACGGTACAGCATTATCAGGTAGATATAGATGGGCAACAGACCCAGAAAAATGATCATACCTGACAACGATCCTGCCGCCGTACTTAAGATACCGCCAAGGGAACTGAATAATTTTTTACTCTGTACGTTGATGAATTTCAGCTGTTCTGCGGGGGAATAGCCAAATGACCGGCTGATCCATATGCTCAGGTCATCGAGGTGTTTGGCTACGGTTCGCTGGATCTGCGGGAAATCGTCTAAGAGTGCGCCCACCGGCTGGAAAACAACCAGACCACGAAGGCGACAACGATCGTTAATAATAGTATAGGGAGAAAGACCGCTATCGCTTCCGGAACTTTTCGCTTTCTGAAAAAACGAAATACAGGTAAAAGCATGAGGCTGAAAAAAAAACGCCATCAAAAGGGGCATAATAACGGTACTGCCGTATACAATTATCCAACCTAAAACGAAGAGCCCGCAGAGTTCTATGGCTCGTTTAACAGTAACTGGCATTTCTTTTCCCATCGTTCTTTTATATTGTGCTCTTTCTTTTTATAAGGCAACTTACGCTGTATAGAAAGAGGCTATACCAACAGGTATGCTGAAAACTTACCGTCATCCCAAGGAGATCAATCATCCTTTGTCCTGCTCGCTCCCTTATCCGTCGGGACTTGATTGGTGCCAATTTCGGTATGCCTGATCTGTCCACCTAAATAGCCTGTCCGGGCTACCAGGGGCAAAGCCAATAAAAGTCGTGATCAATACAATCCATGCCAGTGGCCGGGCCAGTGACAGGTTTTTTAGGGTAGCAAAAACCCCGATCGCCGCAATAAAGCCGATCACTATCAATGCAATCAGCGAGACCTCAGCAGATTCCGCATGTTCCTCAATTACCCTTTCGGAGAATCGTTGTAAATGTTCCACGCTTTCTTCTGCTCCCTCGCCCGTTATATAGGCGATGCCCGCTCCCAAAGCCGAAAGGATCAGGATGTTATAGGCAGCGATAAAAGTTGAATTGCTTTTTCTCCATAACCCATGGATCAAAACGAATGCACCCAGAGCTGTGCCAATAATTGGCAGGTGGGTGATGAGCAGGTGGATATGGGTTTCGTTCATGACATTTTTTTATCGAAGATAGTCATTTGTTCCTCCCGGTTAAATAATAGTCGTCAAGAGGAATTTTGATTCTAATCATTTGTATTCAACAGATAAAGGCTAAATTTATGATCTAACGAATACTGCTATGCAAACGATACTGATGCTCACCGACTTTTTGGAAAGCGCGAACCATGACGCCAAAGCCGACCTGGACTATCCGCCTATGCCGCTGTTCGTTATCCCGCCCGACATGATCGACACTGACGGCGGATCAGCGGGAGGCTCCGTTTAAGATAAAAGTTATGGCAGCGAATAATTATGGTATACAGGGCTTAAGTGACCACGAGGTTATTAAATCAAGGTCCGCCCATGGAAAGAACGATCTTTCTTTAAAAAAAAACGAACGGTTTTATTGATGCCCTGAGCGGAATTGCCAAAGAGCCCATGGTGCTGTTGCTGCTGGTTACGGCTTGTGTTTATTTTATCAGCGGCAAAACAGGTGACGGTATTTTCCTGGCCTCGGCAATTATACTGGTTGCCGGCATTTCTTTGTTCCAGGACTCAAGGAGCCGCAACGCGCTTGAAAAATTAAAGGACTTCTCGCAACCTCAATGTAAAGTGATCCGGAACGGGGAGGTGACTGCCATAAAAAGTGAAGAATTGGTTGTGGGCGACAGCCTGATGGTCGAAGAGGGCAATTTGATTATGGCGGATGGCATGATCGTACATGCCAATGATTTCTCCGTCAACGAAAGCGTGCTTACCGGTGAATCCCCGGCGGTTTATAAAGATAGCGCAACGCCAGATCATTTTATTTTTCACGGCACTACCGTAGCCAGCGGCTTGGCTATCGCTACTATAACCGCTATCGGCAACCAAACCCGTTTAGGCAAGATCGGTAAAAGCCTGGGAAGCTATAGCAGAAGAAAAAACACCCCGGAACTACAGATAAACAATTTTGTAAAAAAATGGTGATCGCGGGACTAATCGTATTTGTAGGCGTCTGGAGCATCAACTATTTTCGTTCGCCTAACCTGTTGGATAGCCTGATCAAAGCGCTGACACTCGCGATGAGCATCTTACCCGAAGAGATACCGGTGGCATTTACCACCTTTATGGCGCTGGGCGCCCGGCGGATGATGAAAATGGGTATCGTAGTTAAACAAATGAAAACAGTAGAGACCACGGGCAGCGCGTCCGTCATCTGTGCTGATAAGACCGGTACGCTAACGGAAAACAAAATGAGCCGGCTAAAGTGTATACGCTGCAAGCAGATCGTATAACCGATGCAAGTGAAAAGATGCCTGGCGGCCCGGAGCTGGACTCGGTGAGGCTGGCCATGTGGGCCAGTGAACCGATACCATTCGACCCGATGGAAATCGCATTGCATGAAGCGTATGCGGGTTTGTGTAACCGGGACGAACGACCCGATTACCGGATGGTGCATGAATATCCCACGGGCGGCCAGCCGCCCATGATGACACATTTATTTGAGAATAAAAGCGGAGAACGCATCATCGCGGCTAAAGGCGCACCAGAGGCGTTGCTGGCGGTCTGCGATTTAACGGAAACCCAAAAGACGCAAATCGGGGTGGCAATCAACGCCATGGCTGATAAAGGCTACCGGTTGCTGGCCGTTGGGGAGGCCGCGTTTAGCGGGAGTAATTTCCCGGCCAGGCAGCAGCAGTTTCGTTTTACGTTCAAAGGCCTGGTGGGCTTTTATGATCCGCCTAAAAAAATATACAGGCGGTGCTGCAAGGGTTCTATATGGCCGGGATCAGAGTGAAGATCATCACGGGCGATAACGCGGCAACTACCGGCGCGATCGCCCGTCAAATTGCGTTTCAGGGGAATGGCCGATCGTTGAGCGGGAGGCACTAATGCAACTGTCTGATCAGGAACTTCAGGAGGAGGTGGGAGCGGTGAATATTTTTACCCGGATGTTTCCTGATGCCAAGCTAAGGATCATCAACGCGCTAAAAGCCGGGAACGAGATAGTGGCCATGACGGGCGATGGGGTAAATGACGGCCCGGCCTTAAAAGCGGCACACATTGGTATAGCCATGGGTAAAAAAGGTACGGAGATTGCCAAAGAGGCGGCTTCACTGATCTTGTTGGAAGATGACCTGTCTAAGATGGTAGATGCTGTTGCCATGGGCAGACGTATCTATACCAACCTGAAAAAGGCCATACAATACATTATTTCCATTCACATTCCCATCATACTGACCGTCTTCATCCCGTTGGCCCCGGGCTGGATCTACCCTAATATCTTCTCGCCGGTGCATATCATCTTCCTCGGAGCTGATCATGGGGCCGACCTGCTCTATTATCTATGAAAATGAACCGATGGAAAAAAATACGATGCTGCAAAAGCCGCGCCCGTTTAGCACCACCTTTTTCAATTGGAAGGAGTTAGCAACCAGCGTCCTGCAAGGACTGGTTATCACCTCGGGAACGCTGCTCATCTATCGGTACGCCGTTGGTAACGGCTTCAACGAAGCGGTTACCCGGACCATGGTATTTGCCTGCCTCATCAGCGCGAACATTTGGCTTACGCTTGTTAACCGCTCATTCTATTACTCGCTGTTTACTACACTCGGATATAAGAATAACCCGGTATTAGCGATCATAGGGATAACTGTGCTGCTTTCCACAGCATTGATCTATATTGCTCCTTTAGCCAATTTCTTTGGTTTCGAACCCTTGTCAGCCGCTCTGCTGGGAGTTAGCGCGGGCGCTGGGTTTATCGCCGCGGTTTGGTTCGAGCTCGTGAAATGGCGGAATCGGTCCCACATGGCTTCACTTATACCCGGGAATCGTTAGCAGATCACTTGTGTCGGTGCGCTCCGTCATGTTTTCGCTGCCGGTAAGCTACTAATTTCGTTGTATGACATTAGCAGGTGCGGGGCCGGCAACTTCTTGGCATATTGCCAATCTATCTGCCAGTATCTGGACATGCCAGAGGTGAAGGACTGAAATGGACAGCTGAATATTAATATAACAGATTATGAAGATCAATAAAGCCTGGCATGCGGAGAACGTCATGCCGAAGAACGCAACCCCGGACCAGCGGATCACCCGCACTGGCGCATCAGCAATACTGCGGTTGCCGGCCAATGCCGGAAAAATTAAAAGCCATGATCACCGGGGCAGGTACAACGATCAATGATATGGATAAAAATTAAGCGGTAGCCCTGCAGCTACCGCCTGTATCCTTTATTTATCGGCGATGGCGGCCGGGACGATAAGTACCGGCAGTTGCTGATTATCCAGCAAGGCCTGCGCCTGGTTTTGTTTCAATAGCCGGTTAAGCCAATTATGACGGTCATGTACCAGCACCAGCAGGTCGCTGCCATTAGCTGCACACAGGTGGCTAAGGCGCTTTATCAGGTCTTTGCCGCCTACTTCCCGGTAGCTGATGTCCGGGAAATTATATTTGGCCACCTGCTGCTTAAATGCTGTTTTGAGGGGATCGCTCACTGGTTTTTCGCCCCATAACGACACGTGAACGATGTCAAGGCTGAAGCCGAATATGCGCCCTATACGGGTGAGGTAATGTACCGCTTTTTGATCGGCCTGGTCAAAATCGGTAGCCACAGTAACTTTCTGCAACTTTTTCAAAGGCCGGCTCTCCGGGTGAATGAGTACCGGACGGCTGGTATGTTCGATCACTGCCGAGGTATCACTGCCCATGAGCAGGTGTTCCCGTGCTTTGCCGGTACGCGCGCCCATGATGATCAGTTCTATCTGGTCCCGTTGTAACAAGTTTTTCACTGGCTGCCCGGGCTACCCGAGGCATGACGGTCATCGATGCTCGGGTGGTGATCGCCTGCCGGCAACTGTTGGACCAGTTCCCGGAGGTCTTCTTTCAGAAACTTCAGTTTTTCTTTGCCTTCATCGGCCCACATCAATTGATCTACCGGCCGGGGTGCACCGCCATATTCCGACATGACCGGCTCACTGACATAGGTATTAAACAAGATGATATTGGCATGCAGCTTTCCCGCAAGGGTTACCGCGGCTTCAGCGGCCCGCCTGGCGTTGTCGCTGAAATCGGTGAGTACTAATATCTTTTTCATGATTTGCTGTTTGATGGTTAAAGATCGCAGCAATCAGAAAGATAAAACATGACGGGCATCAGGGAATATGCTGATAGCCAACACGAATTAATTCTTCATTTCCCGGAGGCGTACGGTATCCGGGACCCGTATCTCGCTGCCTTTCCTTTCGATGAGTCCTTCTTCTTTGAAATCGGTCAGGCATAAATGGCCACCTGTTCGGCACTCGCATCAGATTATCGGGTGATGTTGATCACTTGAGGTCAATTCCCTAAAAGGGGGTTCACGTGGTGTTTCACTTCAATTGATCATTAAGATTAGCTGCCATTTGTAGATGATGTTGAAGCGTAGGCACACCTTTGGCGGCAAAGGCTTTAATTTCAGGATCCTTACCGTCCCGGCTTCTTTTTCAAACTCGCTGATGTCTTCCTTATGATCACCCACCATAAAACTGATATAAGCTTTATCAAAAGCTAAGCCCTTTTTGCCGTGATTTCATCAATGTGTTTTTGAAAGTCGCTGCCGGTTCGGGTCGGAATGGTAATGTGTTTCGCTGTAGCCAAACTGGTAAGTACTGCCTTATCCTTGGCATGATCCGTAACCATGGTCTGACCAAATTTCTTAACGCCCGGCGTTGCGGCATGTTTTGCTGCATACGAACCCAATTCCGTTTCCATGGTAACGCCACTGGTTGCCTTTACTACAAATTTTGTATCTGTTTCAATTTGTCTAATAGACGTGTCACGATCAGCTTTTTGACTGTTCTGGTGATCGGCGATCTTCTCACTATCAGTTGTTTGATGACAGGCGCTTACCATTACTGATAGCAAGCCCCAAATAAGTATGTTTTTCCGCAGCATAATCCCAATATTTAATTAAAAAGGGCAAAAAATATGCCAGCTATGATCATTAAGACTATTAAAACCGGCGGCCGAGGATCAATTTGACAATAAGCTTGTCGGTAACGGAGGTAAAGCCGTAGCCGATACCGACATTGCATTCCCAATTGGGGTCAAGATCGAGATCGGTGGCGGCAAAAAGCTGGTGTTCCTGCTGCTGATAAGGATAATAATGAAAAAAGGGCCCGGTGCTGCCATAATACTCCAAACCAATGGCCACGACTTTACTCAAGTTGTAACTGCCTTTAATATTCGGTGAAAAGATAAATCCGGTATTGGCGTCGGGGCCGGCAAAGCTTTTCTCCACTGTCGGGTTCAGCGCGAGATAGACCTTGTTCCATGTTTTGTCTACGATTGGCCTGATCTCCAAAGAGCAGGTGTTTGCATCAAAGGCTAGTTTTTGGAACCCAAATTCGGTAGACAAGCTTACCCCAACTGGCCAGTGCCATTCTACAGGCGCAGTAACGCGCGGCCGTATATGGGAGCCTACATAAGCGGTGCGGCCATCATTTCCTATTGAATTAAAAATATAGAATCCGGTTTCGAACCAGTCGTCCAACCATGCGTGAGTTCGATAGTTTCATGAAGGACATGATTCGTGGGCAATTCCGGGCCTGAACCGAATTTACTGCCGTTAGTTGTATAATTACTATGCAGTTCGACCATGGTTCGGCCTTTTTCAACTGTTGGCGAGCCGTAGACCTCGATTTCATAATTATCCTGGGCCTGTACGCTGAGCACAAATAATAATGCAGAAAAAAAGAGATAATATTTTTTCATCGATAAGGGAGGCATCTTCAATTGCTTAAGGAATGCTCCCGAAACTAACAGGTAATTCTGAGTATAATCTGAAGTCTGTCGATATCGTTTTGCCCTATCTTAGAAAGTGATTGTAAAGGTATGCCAGTCCCGGCGAAATCATGCCGGATGTCGAAACCATTTTGCCGGCAAATGTTTTTTACCAAAGCCAGTCCCAAACCCATTCCACTGGATTGTTTACTTTTTTGAAAGCGCTCAAATATTTGTTCGCTGCCGAGCTTAATGGGCTGGCCGGTATTTTTAATGACCAACCGATCCCTGTCCAGGGAGATCTCGATCCGGCCATGCTGTTCATTATGCCGGATCGCGTTGCTGAGCAGGTTGTTCAATAAGATCTCCATCAGATATTTACTGGCGATTACCTCTTTATCCGCCAATTGTTGATGAATAAGGATATCTTTTGATCTGGCCACTTCCTGAAACTGCTGGATCTTTTCGACGATCATTTGTTTCAGGTCGACCGGCTCATCGTCCCTGATCAATTCATTATCCAATTTAATCAGTAGTAACAAGGCCTGATTCAGCCGCGTCAATTTGCTGATGGATCTGTAAATATCGTTTACCTGCTCTAACTGGTCGGGTCTTAAGGTTTCATCCTGTATAAAGGTATCCAGCTTGGTTGTGACGACGGCGAGCGGCGTCATGAGTTCGTGCGAAGCATTTTCTGTAAAAAGCTTTAAGTTCCCGTATTCCGCTTTAACCCGCTCGTACATGTCGCGAATGGCGGCATTCAGCTCTGTGAATTCATCGACTTTGCTGCTCTTAAATGAAAACTGCGTATTGCCGGCCACATCGAATGTTTTGATTTCCCTGAGTGTGGTGTGGAAAGGCTTCCAAAGTCCATTCAATACATATTTATTGGTGATAAACAAAACAACTAATAAGCCGGCTATTAAACCCGGGGTGATCAGACTAATGATCCCGACCAGCGACCGGGTGCTTTCCCGGGATATGGTGATAATGACCTTATAGCGTTGATCCCCAGCCGTGACCAGGTCTTCCACAGCCCGGCCGGCTTCGGTCCGTTTTTCCCTGAAATTACGGTAAACCGTGTCAAAGTACCGCCGCTGAAAGATGCGCTGATCTGTCTTAATAAATATGACGTGGTCCTTGTCAAGGTCGTATTGCTGAGGTTGGGTAGTCGACTGGAGATAATCTTCCGCTTCATTCAGTGCTTGTGACAAGTTTCGGTCCAGTTGTACATTCGCCGTATAATTGATCGCAAAAAAATAGATCACCGCTCCTAAAAAAGTACCGCCAGGCTAATGAGCATACTGGCCTTTGTATAATGCGCGGCCAGCTTCATGGTGCTATAAATTTATACCCCACGCCATAAATGGACCTAACATAATCCCTCGAACCGGCATCCATGAGCTTTTTACGCAAATTCTTGATATGGGTATAAATGAAATCAAAACTATCATGCAAATCCATTTCATCGCCCCATAAATGTTCCGCTATCGCGCTTTTAGAAATGATACGGCCTTTATTTGCCAAAAAATACAGCAGCATATCGTACTCTTTTTTTTTAGTGAGAACAACCGGTGCGTCGTTAACCTGAACGTTTCTGCCCAGCACATCGATAACGATCTCATGAAAGATCAGTTTGCTGTTCGTATTCAATGTTTTACGCCGGAACACAGCCATAAGCCGGGCTTTCAATTCGGCCAGTGGAACGGTTTGGTCAGGTAATCATCGGCGCCTACATTCAGCCCGTTCAGCTTATCATCCAGGGAATTGCGTGCGGAAATGATCAATACCGCTTCCATTTTACCCTGTGCTTTCAAATATTCGAGTACGGTAAAGCCGTCGCCATCGGGCAGGCCGATATCCAGCAATACACAATCGTAATGATAATCCGTAAGTTTACGAAGCGCATCCTCCAGGTTGCCGCAGCTTTCGCAGATATTGCCGTCAGCGTTCAGGTAGTCCGTAATGTTTTCCCGCAAACTTTGTTCATCTTCAATGACCAGTAGTTTCAATGCTTTTTAATTAAAATAAACAGATAAATGGAGAAAATCTGAAGTTGCGGCGCGCACTTCAGATTTTCTCCTAAATTAACCAGTAATTTTCCCTATATCAAAATGTAATAAACCTATGACTGTTATAGAGCCAACCCGCAGAAACATCGAAAGACCTGATCAAATAAAGAAAAATTCTGCCAGATTGCGTTTTTGGCACTGGGCCACCGCCGCTACGATCACTGGCTCCCTGCTAACCGTGTTGATCAATTCTACTCTTACCGACCGGGCTACCATCACGCGTGTGCTGCAGAACGAATTGGGAAAAGACAGCGTAACGGTTACCGCGCAGCAGGCAGGTTCAGTAGCACATGCCTTAGGTGATAAAGTATGGGAGGTGCATACCTATTTCGGCTATGTTTTAGCGGGCTTATTTCTTTTCCGGCTGGTACTGGAAGCATTTCAACTGGCGGACCAGAAATTTCTGCGAAAACTTCGTTCGGCTTACCTTCAATTCCGGGTAATTAAAAAAAACCGGGAGATCGCCCGACATGAGTGGGCGGTCAAAAGCCTTTACGCGGGTTTCTATGTGCTGCTCGGGGTATTGGTCATCACCGGATTATTCCCCGGCTTTTGAAGACCTGCTGGCACCTTTCAAATCCATTCGCCACAGCGTCAAAGAGGTACATGGCTTCTGCATGTACCGGTTTTAGCTTTTATCGCCGTTCACCTGGCTGGCGTGTTCCCCGGCCGAACGGAAGGATAGCCCGGGCATTGTCTCGGATATGATCAATGGCGGAAAGTCTTTTTAATCGCCGTTGATCAGCTTCGTCATCAGAAAGGCGGCAACGGCGGCCGATAGTGCATTATCGTTATTTAAATTTCATGGCTAAAGTTACAATATTGGAGTTTAAACCGGTGGAACGCATATAATGACCGGCCCGGATCTCCGGGGAGTTAAAGTGCTGCCAGCCAAATACGCCATTTGGCGGCGACAACCGGATGTTTGCCCCCATAAAGTTGCTGTTAAGGGTGGAAAGATCGTAATCACTGGTATAATAGGTTTCTGACGGGCTGTGCTGGCCATAAGGCGCAAAATACCGGGTGCCTTGTTGATGATTGAAACGATAATAAGGGCTGACCGAAACAAAAGAGGTTAGTTTAACCGGGATCTCCAGTTCCGCAGTGTGCGCCCTGATTCCCCAGCTATCCGTGTAATACCGATAGAAAGTCCGGATAATAAAATGGTCGTCGAGAAAATAATTCAATCTGACAGCGACCGGAAGTTTGTAGCGAGTGCCGGGTAGGTTTTCGATACGCTCGTTAAAAATGCTGGCGGTTGGCCCTGCGCCGGTGGCAAAGTTGCCATTAAAATATACCCGCTGATATTCGGTGGCCAGCAAACCTTTCTGATAAGACGGCTCGACGATCACTGCCATTTGCAGGCGTTGCGTGATCACTTGCGAGAGGGAGAAAGATGTGCTGAATGAATTACGGGGCCGGTGGTCTACTGGGTGCCGGTCTTCGTGTTCGGACCCTGAACCGTAACCCGGTGGCCGGAGCTCCACGGGAAGAATAACTTTCCGTGTATCCGGAAGGCTTGCGCTTTAAGATCAAACTGGGTATTCTTATTTTTGGAGAGCAAAGTCAAGTTCAATCCTCCACCAAAAGACTGGTAGTCGAATTCGTGTGAATACGACGCTGTTAGCCCGAATGCCCGGCCGGTTTTGTCATCGGATATCGTCCAGTTGAACGAGGGATAAACCCCGGTATCCTGCATAGAAGCGGAGGAAACGGTGTAAGGATCGATCTTATCAGAAGAGGCTGATGTATAATGATCTACACCCAATTCAAAATTAAACGTATGTTTTTTACCACGAATACCATATTTGGACAGTTGCAGGTCAAAGGTATTCGCGAAATCTGTTAGCTTTTCAGACCCGATACCACCGGTAACCGCCGAGTTGTTGCCGTTTTGGTGGTAATAAGCAGATACAATATTGATCTCGTCTATCTTCAATTTGCGGGCTTCATAATTACTGGAGTCCCTGACCGGCTTGGTTTGAGCATGCGAGGCCGCAATACTTAAGTAAAGCGCTGCAATGCAGGTATATATTTTCCTCATCGTTCTGTTCGTCTATATTAATTACAGCCGCAGCCACCGCCGCTTTTTCCACCGTTGGCGCCTGAACCGGCTTCCCGGTACAATTGAAAGCTCTGTTCGAATTTTTGTGATTTACGGGCCACGAGGTCCATCTCGGTATCATTAAGGCGGTTTTTTTGATACGCTTTTACGGACATGCAGGAAGTCAGTCCGGATGTTACCATGATGGCAAGAAAGGCCAACAGCAGGATAGTTTGTTTTTTCATAGCATCAGTGTTTAACATTTATATTTTTAGAGGTATAGACTTGATTATGATCGTCGACGATGATACAGGCAACGTGTTGCAACTGGTCGATCAGGTTAAGGCCGACACGGACCCCCATCACGGTGACCGGAGTAGCCATGGCATCGGCAAATTCTGCATTGGGGCATATGATGCTGACGCTTTTAATGCCGCTAACCGGCAAGCCCGTTTTAGGGTCGATCGTATGCGAGTACCTTTTGCCATCAATAATGGCATATTTCGCATAATTCCCAGAGGTAGCAATCGCCATATTGCTGATATTCAACGTGGAGAAGGGCGTGTCGCATTGATCCGGGTCGGCTATCGCTATCGTCCGGGGTCTGCCGTTTGGTTGCACACCCCAGGTTACCGGTCGCCTGCCGCATTGACAATGCCACTGGTAACGCCCGCACGTTGCAGCACATCTTTGGCACGATCAGCGGCATAGCCTTTACCAATACCCCCAAAACCAATCCGCATCCCCTTTTCTTTCAGGAAAACCGAGGATGTCGTGGCATCAAGCAGGACATTCTTATAGTTGATCAGCCGGACAGCTTTCTTAGCTGTTTCGCGATCGGGTAAAGCGGTCATATGCGGGTCGAAGTTCCATAGCCGCTTGTCGATGGAGCCATAAGTAATGTCAAAGGCGCCCGGGTCAGCTCGGATATTTTGAGTGAACGGGCGATCAGTTGAAACACCTCGTCGGCTACCTTTACCGGTGCGATCCCGGCGCTTGCATTAATTTGATTGGTTTGACTATCGTCACTAAAGGTCGTCAGTAGTTTTTCGATCCTGCTAATCTCTGCGACGGCCAGGTCAATGCATTGATCAGCCCGCTGGCTGTCATCATCAACCACACTGATCTCAAAGCGGTTCCCCATCAGCTTCAGTACGCGCTTATGTACCGAAAGCTGCGTTGTGGCATCAACGGCCTGTATCATAGGTTTTGATTTGATCGATAAACTGATCCGGGGTCTCATCAGGATAGCCATCCCGGCTTTCAATACCTTACCATGTTCGTCGATCAGTAAAGTGTAGGGGAATTTCCCGTCGGGATTATACCGGTCAGCCAGTGCTTCATTGAGCTTCACCTGCTCCTTGCTTAACTGATTTTTCTTCTGCCGGGGAAATCAGCGCGTACCAATAACAGGTGCGTTGATGCATAATTTGTAAAGTTCGACGATTCCAATATTTCTTTACGCAGGCGTATACACGGCCCGCACCAGTCAGAACCGGAGAAGTTGACAAGAATAAGTTTATGTGATTTAACCGCCTCGTCCGAGGCTGTTTTAAAGTTACCTAACCAGGTCGCCGCAGTTTGCAAGCAAAAAAGCTAATCAGCAAAAGTTTCATATCATCTTCAATTATTTGACGGATCTTATCCGCCTCCATTCTTCACGATCCCACCTAAATGGAACGATATACTGCAATGGTATCATTCAATTCTGTAGTTGGGATGAAAAAGCAAGGCGTTCCTGCAATCTTAATGTCAAAAACAACTTTAGTATTCCTACGGGTTCCGGTCCTGTTTCAACTTATGCCACCGAACAGAGCACCTTACCCATCCCAGTCCATTGCGTGTTAGTGCGCAGGAGCCGCTTTATCAACGGCTCAATAACAATATTGTTGCGCTGATCGGCACATTGGTCATACCGGAAAGTGCAGAAACGATTAAACACAACTGCCCGCTGAACTGTGACTAAGCGCTACTTACTATGGGCTATAAATAAGGGCAGATCCAATGCCTCCATTAATTTATTGGCCATGCTGCTGTTGAACATGCGTGAAACGGCGCCGCGGCTATAAGCTCCCATGACGATCACTGTGCCGGGCGCGGCCTTTTTCAGGTGGGCCACCAGTGTGTCTTCCGGTTCGCCGGTTAGTTGCGTAATCACCGGCTCCTCGAAATGGCAGCGTGCATACTCGCCCACCATGTCACCCTCAGGGAGCAAGGCGAGTTTTCGTTCGTTGACATAAACGATCTCGACAGGGTATTTTGTCGTCCAGGGAAACAGGTAAGTGAACATTTTGAGTGCATATACTGACGACGGGTGCCCGTCATAAAGCACGACGACTCGCTCAATGGGTTGATGAACCGGAGGTACGACCAGCACGGGACTCTGTGCGCCTGCCAGTAATTCTTTTACAAAAGGCGTTGGCTTTTCCTGCTTAAAGTGATTCAGCGTTTCGTTTGCGCCGATAATGATGAGGTCTGCGTAAACGCTTTCTTTAAGCAAGTCAGTGATAGCGAAGCTTTTATCCTGATGAACCGTAGTTGACAGCTCGTTTATCGCAGGTGTTTTTGAATGACTCAACCGATTGTTGACGCGTCTCCTCGTCTTTTTTAACAAATGGTGCAGTTTTGTTTGCGATATGCCCCGGCTGCCTACCATATCGAACAAGTTGAAACTATGATAAAGGAAGTCTTCCAGAAAGACGCCGGCGACCACAGATTTACCCCGGATGGCAAGTTCGACCGAATAACCGAGGGTAGCTTCAGAGAATTTCAGGCCATCGAAGGCCGCGATGATCTTTTTCATATCGCTTTTATTGTTTGTCTGATCAAATATAACGTGCATGTTGTCCCGGGTAAATGACCGTGATCAGCTTAGCTGTTGATGCCTGTCACCGCAGGTCAAATTAAAAAAGAGGCTATGATCGAACGACCTATTAGCCGGAAGCACCCGGGCCACGCATGACCAGCATCAGGCAGCAAACTGATCACGGTCACGGGATCCCGGCGTGTCTATCGCTACTTTTGATCAACTGATGGATGGACGTTGGCCCTGTTTCAGCCAGTGCAACTTCGGTTGCATTGCGGAGCCGGCAGAGTCCGGCTCCGATTTTATGGGGATTTAGATCGGAAACGGCTAATCTCATTTAAATCAAATGACGTAATTTACTTAAATTAGGGTGGCTATTGTCCGGGGCAAATTCAGTCAGACAAAAAAACTGCCGTAAAAGAGTCATTAACACAGCGGGTTGTTCTCTATAAACTTCGTGACCGGCAAAAGGAATATTACATAAATTGGCGTTATCGAGCAGGTCGGCCAGTTCTGCAACGAATTTTCGTTTGGTGAGCGGGTCCCGGTCGCCACGAATGATCAGGGCATCTGCTTTGAAGTTTTTTACATCTTCGCCGGGATAACTACCTTCATTGAGCCACATTTGCACCAGTTCACGGGCCAACCGATCAAAGTCGGGCCGCGGGTTTACCTTTTCATACAATTCCACGGTTTTCGGAAACTTCTTTCTCCAGCTTTCCGCAGTTGTTCCGCTCAAAAGTTGATATGTTTCCGTTACATTGTCGCTGTGCCATCTGGCGCCAATGGTTATCAGTTTGTTGATCTTTATATTGCTATAAGCTGCCAGCCGGTACGCTACTACTCCGCCATCACTGATGCCGAAAACGCTTGCTTCTTCTATGCTTAAATGCTTCAATACCACTTCTGCGTCTTCTTGCAGACGCTCATAACTTAACACGACATTGCCCGGGGTCGACTTTCCCTGCCCACGACTATCGATCCCGATAATATGCATCGAAGAACCGATGGCATCCAGTATCGGGTTAAAATCCAAAAGGCTGCCAAACCCGCCGTGTAACAGGACAACTGCCTCTCCATTAGGATCTCCGATTTGATGGTAGTAAATTTCAGCGCCTTCAACCAAAAGGCTCGAGCCTGATTGATGATCAAATGTTTTCATAGGCTGTTAATGTGCTCTTACTTGTAAACGCACCAAAATAGCTATGGTTTTACCTTCGCCTGTCAATTGATGATCTCGCCTTGATTATTCGCCAATTTTTCGCGCCATTGCTGTAGTTGTTCCGGCGTTTGTTTTACCCAATCTGTTATCTCGCCTATGACCTTCAAAGGTTCTTTAGTCCGGTAAGAACGGGTAGGGTTGCCCGGAAACTTTTTGTTGGTAACATTGGGGTCATCCTCAAAACTCCCGTTGGCCTCAACAATATAAACGCGCTGTGGGTCGTCACCCTTGGCTAAAGCAGCCGCCGGCCTGCCCCATTGACCAGGGCAGTGAAGTAAATATGGCTCATGACCAGTTCCGGTTGGTAGTTGGATGCATATCCGGCAGTCAGCAGATCACCGACCTTTAGGCCTGCTCTGGTGCCATGATAAAAAGGGCCACTATCAGAGGGTTGACTTACCGATGCCAAAGCCAGGTCATGTTGCTGCTTTGCCTGATCAAGATCGCCCAGCGCTTCGTAACATTTAGCAATATTGGTATAATGCCGAAAAAGCGGCCTTGACCGCTTCATTATTCATACTTAAAGCCAGCTGCAATGCGGTTTCATACCACTTTAACCTATCAGCCACCTTTATTTGCCGCCTGGCGACGTACCAGGCAGCAATAAACTTTTCAAAGTCGTTTATCGCTTCGTCCCGGCTTGACGAAATAGCTGAACCGCTGTTTCGAAATTCCCGGCTTCTTCGCTTTGCATGCCCTGTAGGCAAAGCTGTACAATGGGGTTATTCGGGTTAAATTCCATGGTTATCTTTTCAGAAAATGTTCTTATTTCTTCGAAAATAGTGGGCATAACCGGTAAAAATCAGGATTTGAAGTATATTTTTTTAAGCGCACTATAGCACTTATTCCTACGTTATACTACAAATACCACAGTTTTGTAGCCAGGTAACACCTCGCTTTCAGTTATACCATGTTGGCTAAGCGTTACTCTTAGGGACATGTACTAAGAAACAGCGACTTCATGACCGCTATTTTTGATAAAATTAAGCCAGCGCCTGTTGCTCTGAATGATCGTGGTTAACGATCAGCATGAGAGCGATCATTCATTACCTGCAATAAGTAAGGCCTGAAGCAGGCGTTGATCCAGCCCATAAATATCTTTACGGAAATTTAGCCGCCCGGACCGGTCGACAAATGCTGTAAAGTAAGCGATGAATACTGGGGTGGCCCGACTAAGTGTGAGGAACTTTTCGTTGCCGGCTTTCCTGTAGGCATTTATTTTTTCCGGCGACCAATCCGGGCGATCCTTCAATAAAAAAGCGGCCAGCCGCCCCGGTTCGCTAATCCGTATGCAACCATGGCTAAAAGCCCGGAGGTTTTCGTCGAACAGCGATTTGGATGGCGTGTCATGCAAATAGATATTGTAGCTATTTGGAAAAAGGAACTTGATGGATCCCAGTGGGTTATCCGGCCCGGGTTTTTGCCTGACGACGGGCAAGCCGTCTTTGTAGCCGGTGATCTCCATGTGGTGGCTTGCCGGTAATTCACATCACGGCGTAAGGCCGGTACCACCTCTTCCCGGAGTATACCCGGTGGCACGTTCCAGTAGGGGCTAAAGACGATCTGTTTCAGTTCGCCGTAAAATACCGTCGTCCGGTGCATGGTTTGGCCGACCACCGCATTGCAGCTCCAGAGCAAACTATCGCCATGATAAACATGCAGCTTAAATTCAGGGATATTGACCGCCAGGTAATCACCGCTGAGCTCGACTGGCAGCCAGCGGCTGCGCTCTATATTCACGATCAGTTGACCGATCCGCTGTTGAATAGGTACATTCAGTTCCGTCAAGGTTTCTTTATTTATTACACCATTAACCTTCAGCCCATGCCGCTCCTGAAACTGCGCAACTGCTTTTTCAAGCCTTCGTCGTAGCGCGAACCGGTCGTATCACCCACGAAATCCTCCAATTGCCAGAGGCGCACTTTGATCGCCGGAACGAATCGGGAGGTATCTCCCGGGTGAAGATCTGCGGGTGGCCGGAGAACCGGCCAGGTTAGCGTTGACAAACGCCGGTATTTGGCCGGGCGCTGGCGTAAAAGCTCATATTGGCGATATACGGGAGCCTTGCCGCCGCGGTTGGTCGAACGTGCAGCGAGCAACGTATCCGGTATTGTTCATAATCGATCTTTTTACGCGGCAGGTTCCAATCGAGGGCACGGCTGAATGCCACATCCTGGCCTGTCCGGCAGTTTTGGCAAACACGAAATACTGCGCTGTTAGCATCAATTCAAGCTCAGTATTGGTTGCAGACCCGGTAAACATCAATGAATCAAGCTGCCGCTCATAAGGTGCATGTTGGTTTAACCCTTCCATCTCCGGATTGAGCACGCGGTTGACCAAATTAGAGGCTTGTTCAATAAGCTGACCATGATCAAACCAGGCATAGGCATACTGACGGTGACTGTAAAAAGCATGTATTACCGCAGCATACGGCTTGAAAGCTGTATAAGTAAGCATGAATCGCGCTATCCGGATACTATCGAAAGCAGGCTGGACCTGATTGAAGGCATTAGGGGTGGTTTGATCCCGATTGCTTCGAAGGCTGGCCGCCTTGTTGCCTCTTGCAGGAGGTAGCTGGCTACAGGCAGGCGACGATAGGAACAAGAGCAATGGTGCCAGGCACAACAGGCGATAAATGACTTTTTTAGAGCGCATTGTTTTTTTCATGGCTTAAAAATAGGTTTCCCCATCCGTACCATAAATGAGCATAGTCCCTCAAAATTATGATCTTCCACCGTTTCAGCATAAGTTTAGTAAACAAACTGTGCGGACCTTTTGGCCATGACCAGAAAATACCGCTTCTGGTTTTCCCATACCAGCCAGAGAACTGCCGCATAACACGCGTTAAGGTGACCGGCGTCACGTAATGTTGTAAAGGTCATCCCTAAATTAGCTAAATGAGAAGCGTAATCATTTTAACAGATTTCTCGGCTGCGGCCGGTGCGCTGCTGAGCGGGCAATGGTCATCGCAGCACAGTTTGGTGCCGGGGTTTGGCTGGTCAACGTATATCCCATCACACCCTATTTACCGCCGGTAGGCACAACCGCACTGCCGGTGCTGACTGCGGATGAAAAGCGCCGGGAAAGCATGAGTAAGCTAAACCGAGAAGTGCGGCGGCTGGATCGCGTAAAGTTCCGTGAGCTTTCCGGTCAACGTCCGGTGGTTCGCCCCATTGCGATGGAAGGCCAGTTGGCTGAACGGGCTGCCGCTTTAGCGCATCGAAAGAAAAGCCTTTTGATCGTCATGGGACTTTCGGAAAGGTCATATGGCGACGTGCTGTTCAAGGGCGAGGTAAAAGCTGTACTGCAGCAGGTTCGCTGCCCCGTTCTGGCATCACCCGTGGATCTCGTTGACGCGGGCGTCCATCATATCTTTTTCGCCACCGATCTTGCAGCGGAAGATGAGCCGGTGATTGGTGAGTTGGTCAATTTTGCAGCCCGGCTGAAAGCCAGACTGACCGTTGGTCATGTTTCCCGCCCGGTGCTGATACCCGACTTCGCGGAAGAAAGCCGCTCTTTAGCCTTTGGTGAAAGAATGCGGAGTTTGCATCCCGCGATCCGGTATACGAACCCGAGGGCATCCAACGTGACCGACGCGCTGGAAAAAATCAACACAGAAAAGCGGATCGATATGGTCGCCTTGCGCTATCGCGAACATCCCTTCTGGTATCACCTGTTTCATGAAAATCCGTTAAAAGAGCTTCTCAAACAGGGAAAAAGCCCTTTGTTGATCTTTCCGGAAAATGCAATGCGCCATGAATAATTTTACCCAGCGCACCTTGACAGGCATCAGGGACGAAAGTCGCCGGCCCCGGAACGGTTATCACTGGCTATTGGCAACCCTGATCTGGTGCTTTTCTCTTTTTTCCGAATAAGGCTATTTGACATAACTTACTGATAAAAAGCCCATATAAATTGTTTACCACTAATAAGAATATTTTTAACTTTACTATCTGGTTGCTGAATAACGTATTATTGAATTTGCACTAATCCATAAAAGTTATGAGAACGATCCTGCTGATAGAAGACAATAACGATATCCGGGAAAATACCTGCGAGCTGCTGGAACTTGAAGGTTACAAAGTAATCCCGGCGCTCAACGGGAAAACCGGCTTGACCACGGCCTTCGAACACCTGCCGGACCTAATCCTTTGCGATATCATGATGCCCGAGGTTAACGGTTACGAGGTGTTTGTGGGCTTACAAGCTGATCCGGCTACTCGCGCGATCCCGTTTATATTCCTGACCGCCAGTGCAGAAAATAAAGAAGTGGCCGTCGGCCGGAGATGGGTGCCAGCGGCTATATCCGCAAGCCGTTTGACCCTGAAGAGCTTTTTGAAGTCATTAGGCAGTCGTTGAAAATACCCATTCTATAGGTTCAGGTAGTAATGCCGGATACAATTCAAACGCTCATCCAGTTCGTAGATCCGGGGGACCGCGGTCGGAATATCCGGTTCGGTTACCGCTTCATCGCTCAGGTTCTCGATATATTGCACCAAAGCCCGCAAGCTGTTGCCCTCTCCATACTGCTCTACGACCGCCGCCTTGTTAAGACCTTATAACGCGCCCATAGAAAATGTTCGTTGAGCATCTAAGTACGGCATGCTGATCCTCGCTATGCTTACTATCTCCTGAAAAGGTGTTTCAGATCATTTTTCCCCGCCGGCAATCGCCGTATTCTTGAGGGTAAATATAAATAGGATGAGATCCTCTAAAGATGGCGACAGCCGGGGTTTTTTAAACGGAGGTCAACGAATTTCCGTCAGGCGGTTATCGCCCAAAATGCTGAAAGGCTTCCGGTTATTCTTTTATCTCGGTTGCGCAACTTCCATTGTACTCGTTATTGTGGTTGGTATGGTATCTTATGAGGCCCTAAACAGGCAGCAAGTGCTGGAAAAATGGGTGGAACATACCTATAAAGTGCTGAGGAAATCAGATTCGATCAGCATGTATTTTAACCAATGCTTATTGCCCGATGTTTACGTGAAGGCGCCGCATCACAAGGATAGCGCATTTTTCAGTACCCGGAACATCAACATTTAACCCGGCAAGTTGGCGAACTAAACACTTTGGTGAAAAACGACCGCTTACGGTCAAAAGAGATCCAGCTATTGCAGGGACAGATTGATAATCTCTGCCACTACGTAAACAAGGAGAGCCGGCAATTCCGTGCACAGATCGGCAAGATTAACGAAACCCTGATGCGCATGAAGCTGCTTGAAGAATCTCTTCTGACTGATCGCGAAAACGCCTATAAACGATCAGGCAGACAGACCCGTGTTATCATTGTAGTGGGCTCGTTGCTGATCCTGGTTATCGTATCCTGTTTGATCTATGTGATCCTGACCGAACTAAAAACCGGATTCGGGCTTATCAGGAAGAACATGAATTGAACCAATTGAAAAGCAGCTTTATTACCCCGGCATCGCATGAATTCCGAACGCCGCTTAGTTCGGTCCTGTTGTCGGCTACGCTGATCGAACGATACCGGAACGCAATGAAAAAGAGCCGGTGGTTAAACATGTTACAAAAATCAAACAGGTTGTGCATAACCTCGAAGGGATGCTGGAGGATTTTCTTTCACTTGAAAAACTGGAAGAAGGTTTAGTGACCGCTGAATTCAGCTCGTTTGACCTTGGTGAAGTTTGCCAGAGATGATGTCCGCCTTTGGATCAACGGCAAAATCCGGGCAGCAGCTTAGCTATGTTGTACCTGCCGAGCCGCAATCCGTGAAACTCGACCGGACACTTTTAGAGAAATCATTGAGCGGCCTGCTATCTAATGCGATTAAATATGCCGGGGACGACGCCCATATTTGCTTAACAACGGAAGTCACTGCCGGCAACGTCATCATCAGCGTTAAAGACGATGGCATTGGGATCGCAGAAGAGGATCAGAAAAAGCTTTCTACCATCTTTTACCGGGTAAGCAACACCGGCCATATTGCCGGCACGGGACTGGGCCTAAACCTTGTTAAACGCTATGTTGAACTCATGAACGGAACGTTCAGGTTCTCAAGTGTTCCGCACGAAGAGACCTGTTTTACGATGACCTTTCCGGTTAAAGAATGAATACCCAATAGTCCCTGACTCCTCCCATTATTATTACTCACATGTGGGAATATCTTCCACATCCAAATATTTATTGGGCAAAATTTCCAGCAGCTGATGACTTTGGAACTTTTTTTGCTGAATATCGTATAAATACTTAAAGTTAAAATTCAGTCTTTATAATTAAATGATGAAAAAAATATCTACATTTTTATGCCTTGCTGGTTTATTTATTTTAGTTTCATGTAAAAAAGATAATTCGCAAAATAATGATACTGAGCCGAATGTGACCAAAATAGCACCTGACGGCTTTAATTTTTCTACCTCGAGGAATGTAAATTTGAGCGTTAGCCTGCGTACTAATAATGATCAGCCCCCGGCTGGCGTGGTAGTAAGTGTTTATGCTCCTGATAAAGTTGATTCAGGGGATCCGGTATTTAAAGGCATAACTAATAATGCGGGCATTTTAACAGCAATAGTTACTGTACCCTCGTACTATGGCAAACTGGTAATTGATCCTGCGTATGTTGGTTTATTGCGAAATGCGACAGCCACAATTAATAATGGTAGTATCTCGGTAATAATTGGTGGTAAGGACGGTTATAGCGGCGATATTGTGGCTGATGCCGTTAATAATAAGGTTGAAGTTACTCCCGGTAATGGTTCAATAAAAACCAATGGATTTGTGTCTACCGAAATTGGCTATCCCAGCGGCTATACTGTTTCAAATGCTTTTACGTCGCCTACTAATTTAGGGCGCCCAGTATACCTTGAGGCTACAAGTGATGTAATAGACGCTTCATTATTATCATACATTAATGCATCATTGCCCGAAAGCAAACCACTAAGCACCACCCATCCGGAGTATCTGAACAATAAGGTGAACACCATTAATATAACGGCGAAAGCTGATGTATGGGTTACTTGTTTCGGAAGGTGCGGGTTTTCAAAATACTTTGGCATATTATACCTACAATACTAACAACCCACCATCAAGATCAAGCGGAGGCACACTCTTTGACGGCATTGATAAAATAACTTATGTGTTCCCTAACGCCTCGGGAAATGGTTCGGGGGAGGCTTAAAATCAGGCGACAAAGTTAAACTTGGCACTTTTGATGCCGGAACAACTGTTGCTTTTGTGCTGCTTCAAAACGCCTGGACGGGAAGTGGTGTAAGTACCAGCACAACCAAATTCTACAGCCAGAGCGATTTCAATCCCGAAACTACTGCTGCCTTACGTCAACACTCGGTTGTGCTGTATGATGATATTCACAAGCTTTACCTGATGGGCTTTGAAGACCAGAACCGGGCGAATTCTGATAATGACTTTAATGACCTTGTAATTTATGCTACTGCTAATCCTATCACAGCTATTAATAACGCCAATGTGGCTGTTATTGATAAAGGCGGAGACACAGATGGCGACGGTGTGCAGGATGAGCAGGATGCGTTTCCTAATGACGCCAGCAAAGCTTATATCAGCTACTATCCATCAAAAGACACCTACGCTAATATTGCTTTTGAAGACAACTGGCCTAAAAAAGGAGACCTCGACCTAAATGACATGGTTGTAAAATATCGCTATACTTTCATCAGTAATGCCAAAAATCAAGCGGTAAGCATGACAGGCGACTACGCGGTAACAGCGGCAGGTGCTTCATTTAAGAATGGCTTTGGTGTACAGCTACCGGTAAGTGCGTCGGCAGTACAATCTGTTACAGGTTATAAACTGTCAGCGGGCAGCTATATTACGCTGGCGGGTAACGGGGTAGAGACAGGTCAAAGCAAAGCTGTTATTATACCATTTGATAATCACGACCTGATGATTCATAATTTGGATTATTCGTTTTTTGTTAACACCCTGAATTCAAAAGATAAAGTAACCGGCGAGACCGCTTCTGTAACCGTGAATTTTACTTCACCAATAGACGTGTCAACGTTGAAAGTATCTGCCTTCAACCCGTTTCTTATCAGTAATCTTCGCCGCGGATATGAAATTCATTTGCCGGGCTTTGCACCAACAGATAAAGCTGACAGCAAATTATTTGGTACGGATGATGATAGATCGAGCGTTGCAACGGGCAAGTATTACCTTTCCGCCGATAATCAGCCATGGGCTATCAACTTCACTGAATCATTTAGTTATCCTATTGAAACCGTAAACATTAATCAAGCTTACCTGCATTTTGCTGATTGGGCCTTGTCAGGCGGAACAAGCTACACAGATTGGTACAGTAACGGAGCGGCAGGTTACCGTAATACGGGAAACATATATTCCAAATAAACCGGCAACATTATTAAACAAGCGCCGCTCCGGATGGATGCGGCGTTTTTTATTTAACATGAGGTGAAATATAAATTTGATCAGATCGAAACCGTTGTTTGACAGATTTCGTTTAAAGATGTAGATTCACCGTATCAATCAATCATTTCCATGAAACCAATTTTCATTCCGGCTTATATAAAAAATTATTTAAATGTAAACCGCAATGATGCTGCCAGTCTTGGTGCTATAAAAGTAGCCTACAGCAAAAACTTAACTACGGGCAAGCCTTTAATATCGGTAGTTATGCCCGCATATAACGAAGAGGAGAATATAGTGCCTACATTAGCTTCGCTTTGCAATAACATAACAAGCAACCCGGTCGAGATTATTGTGGTAAATAATAATTCAAAAGACAATACAGAGGCGCTTGTAAAAGCCTGCGGGGTTACCTGTGTAGATGAGACCAATCAGGGCATTACAAACGCGCGTAATAAAGGGCTTAGCCAGCAACAGGTACATACATATTAAATGCTGACGCGGATACTATTTATCCTAAGGATTGGATAGAAGAGATGACCGTGCCTTTAATAAATAACCGGGACGTAGCTATCACTTACGGAAGGTTCTCATTTATACCTATTGGCAGTACAGGGCGGGTTACCTATTACTTTTACGAAATGCTGGCCGATCTTAGCCGGTTTTATAATAATTTTAAAAAGACCGAAGCGGTTAATGTGTATGGTTTTAATTCTGGCTTTAGGCGCCAGCAAGGCTTGCAGGTTGATGGCTTTAATCACCCACCCGGCACTAATGAGGATGGCTACCGGGCATTAAAGTTAACCCAAAAAGGCTTTGGGAAAATGTATCGTGTAAGTAAGCCCAATGCAATTGTTTGGACCACCGACCGGCGCATACAAATTGACGGCGGATTATGGAAGGCTGTAAACAAGCGGTTAAAGCGGCTATTTAATATTAAATAAAAAAACTACCTCTCGGTATTGCGTAATAGGCAATTTTTTAACCTATATTTATTAAAAGAATCACTAACTTAAGATAATAAAAAAATCGCTAACTAAATATAACCGGCTACGTACAAGGGACAATTATGTTAGTGGAGCCAATATTTAATTTTCAAAAAAATATCATGAATTTTTCAAACAGCAGTCAAATAAAAATCCTTATAGTTGAAGACGACCAATTCATGCAGGCGATACTACAAAAATTTTTAAGTGCCACGTACGAAATTATAATGAAGTCTGATGGTATGGAAGCCCCGGCTTTTATGCAAAGCGGCAACCTGCCAGACCTCATCATATCCGATCTGAACACGCCTAAACTAAGCGGGCTTGCACTTATTGAGCAAACAAAACTGAGCGACTTTTTTAATTCGGTGCCTATCATCATTCTTTCTGGAGAGGATAGTTCAGAAAAACGAGTTGCGTGCCCTGGATGCCGGGGCCGACGATTTTATTGTAAAGCCATTTAATCCCGCCGAATTAAAATCGAGGATAAATGTTGTTTTAAGACGTAGCGGCAGATTGATATCAAATTTATGAGTGATACAGCCATGAAGGATCAGTCACCAATAATAGCATTGGTGGGATTTGATGATGAACTTACTGCAACATTTGCCGGTTATGACCTTGGTAACAGGCAA
>NZ_JABFCR010000081.1:0-9030 GCF_013087555.1 Mucilaginibacter humi | reverse complement strand
ATTACTCTGGGGGATAATTGGCGCGGTGGTATTTAATGCGTTTCCTATTCATATTTGTCGGGGCGGCGTTAATAGAAGAGTTTCATTGGATCCTGTACCTGTTTGGGAGGCGTTCACGGACAATACAGGTATAACTATGTTTGTAAACCACCTTGAGGAAGAAGAAGATAGACCCCGAAAACCATACGGTTGTTAAGCTGGCTTCTAAATATTTTTCAACACCCGCAGTTTGAAGGCAGCAAATTCTTTGTTAAAATAGATAGGAAAAAGTTTATTACCCTTTACGTTCAGTGCTATTAATTATCGAGTTACCGACCTTGTTTTCGCGGTCGATTCTATCAGCTATATATTCTCGATCACAAGGACCCTTATATCGTATTCTTTTCTAACATATTCGCCATTATGGGCCTGCGCTCTATGTTCTTCCTACTGGTTAATATTATCGATAAGTTCCACTACCTTAAAGTTGGGTTGGCTGCCTTGCTGGCTTTCATAGGCCCTGAAAATGCTATTAGCTAATTGCGTCGACCAGATAGGGTTGACTACGGGCCAGTCATTATTAATAATACTTGGCATTTTTATTGTCAGTGTAGTTGCATCGCTAATGTTCCCCAAGAACAAAGCAACACGCATAAATAACTTAATCAACATTGGATGATAACAAAACCCAGTCTGTTCCCTCTTTATTTGAATGGGCAGGTGGTAGTATGTCGCCCATGTTTGAGCATGATTGTTTAACCTATTTTATGATAAGGTATTAGCTGATGATATTTTAGAGCCGGTATTTAAGCATATGTCGCCACAGCACCGGCTACACATGCTTTTATTTTGTTGCCGAGGTTTTTGGTGGCCCGAAACTATATAGCGAAAGTGAAGGAAGCCATTTCCAAATAGTCCAAAAAACACACGGCTAAACATAACCCAGCAGCACCGAAAACGCTGGATGGAGTTGTTATTAGAAACAGCCGATGAACTACAATTACCTGATGACCCTGAGTTCCGCTCTGCATTTATGGCTTACGGAATGGGGAACCCGCATTGCTGTGCCCAATTCGAATTTAGATAATGTAGATGAAGACCCAAACATGCCCATGCCAAAATGGGATGGGGCGTATTACCGGGCTTGGCCATATGGGGTAAGTGGAGGATAAATAACATCTGCATGTCAAAGAGATAAGCGATCTCAAATCTCCTGTCCCAAATCTCACATCTAAATATTAACTTCGTGAATGCACAGTTTAGATCTCAGCCTTTTTAAAAAATAACACCGCTTGGCGTTTTAGACATCCTGCTGGTAGCTTTTATAATATACCGGGCTTATAGCTTTACGGTACGCGGCACCATAGCGGTAAATATCCTGTTGGGACTGGGTGTGATCTATGTGCTTTATTTTGTGGTGAGCAACTTGCATATGCCGGTGCTTACTAAAATATTGGGTTATTTTAAAGATGCTAGCTTAATTATCATTATTGTAGTTTTTTCAGCAAAGAGATAAGGCGCTTTTTACTGTTGGTGGTAAGAATGCATCACTGCAGCGCAATAAAGCACGGTGGCGCTATTTCTTCGGGGAAAGTGCAGGATGAGAAAAGCAACTATGCCCGTATTAAACCCATTATTGATGCCTGTAAGATATTAAAACAAACCCGCACCGGTGCGCTGATAGTTTTCGCTAAATATTACGACGAGCAATTTTACCAGAATAGCTTACGTGATGGATGCTAAATCTCTAAACGATTATTGGAAAGCATCTTCAAAAACCAGCCCGCTGCATGACGGCGCGGTAGTAATTACTGAGAACAAAATTAAATCGGCCAGTTGTATTTTGCCGTTGACGGATAGGTTGACCTGCCAGCTCAGTTTGGCTTGCGCCACCGGGCCGGCATTGGTGTTACCGAGGCTAACGAGGCCTGGCGATCATCATATCCGAAGAAACCGGCGAGATCAGCTACGCCAAACGGGGCAAAGTTAAAAATGAACATCAGCTTCGCCGAATTGGAAAAACTATTGAATAAAGATTTTTCTATTTAACACTAAGGGGCGAACTTCAACGCCATCCACAACCTTTTAGGCGATACTGTTGGATAATATACCCGTGGTTGCGTTTTTCCCTACTATCGGCATTGTGTACGCTGTCCTGTCAGTTTGCACAATAGGCATACGCGGATCTGTATTTGCCGGTTTGGCAATAGGCATACGGTCTGGATTAATCGCAGCGGTAGTATTTAGTAATTGATTTACGCTAACATTTTCATACACGGTTACTGTAGATGGTTTATAATCAACTGTATCTGCTGTTAGTTTGGTCATTTTTTCCAAACAATTCTGCATTGGGTTTTGATTTTAATAGTGTTAATTGATTGGGATTGCAGGTGCAAACATTGCCAGCCGGTTTATTTGTATTGGTAAGTAATGATTTTTGAAGAAGGGTGGTGCTTGTACGCTGTGCATTTACCACTATAGCGCCGCTGCTTATAACGGGGTTGCAAATAATCTTTTCATAATGCATAAGGTATATACTAAGTTAATAACACAAAGTATTGTTCCCTAATTATTTAACATTTTTAACAATTGGCTAAGCTGATTTTAAAGCCATATGCAATTTTTCGTTACATTCTGGCATATAAATTATTTCTCGCCCAACTTTAACCTATAAATACGTTTTGTGTAAGCAATGTTAGCCTCAAAGTTAAATTTCTGCTGTTTATTGCCATGCTTATGTTTGTGGCTAAACCATTTTTAGGTTTTAGCTTGCGCTGCCAACGCTATTTTTAAGGCGCAGCAACCGTGTAGTCAAAACATACTGGTAAAATCATTTGCTAAGCGAAAGCTGGAGTTTAACGAAAACAGCGAGTACAACCCCGCCAAAATGAAAGCGAAACTGGCTAACCCCCGGTTTGCCGGTGGTTACACTTTTTGCTTTTGCCTTATGCACAATATTGCCATTGGTACTGCGGCAAGTAAAAACTATTACCGGTAGCTTGCTGGCAGCAATAACTTACGGTCTTTGCCCGCCGCAACCACTATACCTGCTTAGTGGTAAGCTAACAGATTTTAATAATACTCTGCAATCTTCTTAATTGTGCATACATTACGGCTGATGTATGCGGTGTAATTCCATTTATAAAAATTAATTTAAACATTTAATAATGCACTATTTAAAGTACAAGTGCATGGCAGTGTTGTGCTTTTGCATGATGGCTGCTTATGCGCAGCAACCCACACCCCTAAGCTTAAAGGTGTTGCTAAATAATGTAAACCAAAAGGCACCCGCGCTGCTGGCAGACTCATTAGCTGTAAACATTAAAATGGCCAAGGCCAATGAGGTACACAACAACTGGCTGCCAAACCTTAAACTAAATTACCAGGCCGATGTGGGTACTAACAATAACGTAGCCGGCGGCTATTTCGGGTTTGGTATTGTACCGTCAAATTCAAGCGGAGTGCGTGCCCAAACTAATACCAGCACCGCATTGGGTAACAGATATTGCCGCTGGATTGGGGAGATAACTGGGGCTTACGCGGCGCAAAATAAAGTAGCGAGCTCTGATTATTAGTAGAGCAGAACCAGTTTCAACGCTCGCGGGTACCAGTTGCAAACCTATACTATTGGCGGCTACTTACAGTTATTACGCCTGCAGGATTACCTTAAGCATTTAATCGCGCAACATCCAGCGCAATCAACAAATCAGGCGGTCAATACAGTCGCTTGCCAAAAGCGGCCTGCGCCACAGTGTTGACACCAGTATTGCCGAGGCAGAACTATTTAAAGCCCGACTTAATTACATGATAGCTGGATAACCGGATTAAAACGGTGCAATTACAGCTATCTGCCATCAGCGACTTCCTTATCAAACCATAGTGCCCGATAGCTTTGGCTGGTGTAAAACTGCTTACTCAATCAAACGCAGTAACTTGTTGTTAACTGCCGATACGATCGATCATCCTACATCAACGGCTATAAAACTCTGCTGCAAAACAGCCGCGAACGCGAGGTTGTATGAAGAAGCCAACACAACTAAAATACTGGTTGAAAACCCCAGCCTCAAGCGAGCGAAACTTTGGTCCGTTAAGCAATGGCTGGGGTTTTGACAGGAATAATTATTTTAGTGGGTGTTGGCGTATCATACAACCTGTTCGACCTGCGCCGCAGGCCTTTACGCACACAAAAAACGCTACCAGGATGCCGAAAGAGGCTGGATGAACAGCGGACGGCGCTTGCATTGAGCATTAACCCGGTCGATGTAGAATATACGGCACTATGGTTTGATAAGGAGATTCCCAATCAGCTAAAGGCCGCCAATGCACCTGTATCGTCAAAAGCTATCGCTTTATAAGCAGCGGGCTTACAGATATCATTGCCTCTAAATGCTGCAGTAAATACAGCTTTTACCGTGCCGAAAGCGATTACGCGCAGGCAAAATTTGCTTATACCAGCTGGATGTTGCGCGATTGGATGCTTAGGTAATCCTTAAGGCAATAACTGTAAGTAGCCGCCGATAGCTAGGCCAACTGGTAGCGCGAGTTCTAACTGGTTCTGCCTTCTACTAATACATCTTCAGCTCTGCATGTTCACTCTACGACGTGCTGCCAGCATGTTTCATATTTTCAGGTGGTTTGTCGAGGCCCCGGCCGTACGAAGGACGAGCGTAAACCGCCGGTGGCGGTTTCGACACTGATTGCCTTCATAGTCGGTGCTACTGGGCTACGGTGATGCCATCGACGAGGTAGCGATGGCAGATAGCTGTAATTACCTGTTAACTGGTTATCCAGCTCTATGTAATTAAGTCGGGCTGGATAGTTCTGCCTCGGCTCAATACTGGTGTCAACACCAGGGCGCAGGCCGCTTTTGGCAACGGCTGACCACCTGATTTGACAATTGCGCTGAATATTGGTGGATGCTGGTAATCACCACAGGCGCAGCCATACAAGTAAGCTGCACCGTAGTCACTCAGGTTTGCAAGCGTTAACTGATGATTTACTGCTCATCGAGCCTCTGCCGCCGCTGTCGCTAGAATGCGACAACTATTATTAGTTTAGCTTACCACTCAAGCAGGTATAGGTAAAGACTGTAAGTTATTGCTGCCAGCAAGCTACCGTAATAGTTTTTACTTGCCGTAGCAACAAAGGCAATATTGCACATAAGTTCAAAAGCAAAAGTGTAACCACCGGCAAACCGGGGTTAGCCAGTTTCGCTTTCATTTTATAACTGGTACTGCTGTTTTTTGCTAAACTCCAGCTTTCGCTTACAAACATTCTACCAGTATGTTTTGACTACACGGTTGCTGCGCCTTAAAATAGCGTTGGCAGCAAGCTAAACCTAAAATGGTTGGCCACAAACATAAGCATGGCAATAAACAGCAGAAATTTAACTTTTGAGGCTAACATTGCTTACACAAACTTTATAGGTTAAAGTTGGCGAGAAAATAATTTATATGCCAGAATGTAACGGAAAAATTGCAATATGGCTTTAAAATCAGCTTAGCCCAGTGTTAAAAATGTTAAATAATTAGAGAGACAATACTTTGTGTTATTAACTTAGTATATACCTTATGCATTATGAAAGATTATTTGCAACCCTGGACTTATGCTAAGCGGCGCTATAGTGGTAAATGCACAGCGTACAAGCACCACCCCTTCTTCAAAAAAATCATTACTTACCAATACAAATAAAACCGGCTGGCAATGTTTGCACCCAGAAATCCCAATCAATTAACACTATTAAATCAAACTCAATGCAGAATTGTTTGAGGGAAAATGACCAAATCTAACAGCAGATACAGTTGATTATAAACCATCTACAGTAACCGTGTATGAAAATGTTGGCGTAAATCAATTACTAAAATACTACCGCGATTAATCCAGACCGTATGCTCATTGCCAAACCGGCAAATACAGATCCGCGTATGCCTATTGTGCAAACTGACAGACAGCGTACACAATGCCGATAGTAGGAAAACGCAACCACGGGTATATTATCCAACAGTATCGCCTAAAAGGTTGTGGATGGCGTTGAAGTTCGCCCTTAGTGTTAAATAGAAAAATCTTTATTCAATAGTTTTTCCAATTCGGCGAAGCGATGTTCATTTAACTTTTGCCCTGTTTGGCGTAGCTGATCTCGCCGGTTTCTTCGGATATGATGATGTGGCCTCGTTAGCCTCGGTAACACCAATGCCGGCCCGGTGGCGCAAGCCAAACTGAGCTGGCAGGTCAACTATATCCGTCAACGGCAAAATACAACTGGCCGATTTAATTTTGTTCTCAGCAATTACTACCGCGCCGTCATGCAGCGGGCTGGTTTTTTTTTTTTTTCCATAATCGTTTAGAGATTTTAGCATCCATCACTTCGCAGCTATTCTGGTAAAATTGCTCGTCGTAATATTTAGCGAAAAACTATGTTTACCGGTGCGGGGACTGTTTTTAATATCTTACAGGCATCAATAATGGGTTTAATACGGGCATAGTTGCTGTTTTTCTCATCCCTGCACTTTCCTGAAGAAATAGCGCCACCAGGCTTTATTGCGCTGCAGTGATGCATTCTTACCCACCAACAGTAAAAAGCGCCTTATCTCTTGTCTGAAAAACTACAATAATGATAATTAAGCTAGCATCTTTAAAATAACCCAATATTTTAGTAAGCACCGGCATATGCAGGTTGCTCACCACAAAATAAAGCACATAGATCACACCCAGTCCCAACAGGATATTACCGCTATGGTGCCGCGTACCAGGTTATAAGCTGGTATATTATAAAAGCTACCAGCAGGATGTCTAAAACGCCAAGCGGTGTTATTTTAAAAGCGGCTGAGATCTAAACTGTGCATTCACGAAGTTAATATTTAGATGTGAGATTTTGGGACAGGAGATTTGAGATCGCTTATCTCTTTGACATGCAGATGTTATTTATCCTCACCCCATATATGGCCCGCCCGGTACGCCCTCCCAATCCCATTTTGGCATGGGCATGTTGGGTCTTCATCTACATTATCTAAATTCGAATTAAGTACAGCAATGCGGGTTCCCCATTCCGTGTAAGCCATGTGCAGAGCGGAACTCAGGTCATCAGGTAATTGTAGTTCATCGGCTGTTTCTAATAACAACCCATCCAGCGTTTTATGCTGCTAAGGTGCCAGCCGTGTGTTTTTGGATCATTTGAAAATGGCTTCTTCACTTTCATATAGTTTCTGGGCCAACAAAACCTTCGGCACAAAATGTACGTAGCCGGTGCTGTGGCGACATATGCTTAAATACCGGCTCTAAAATATCATCAGCTACCTTATCATAAAATAGGTTAAACAACTGCTCAAACATGGGCATACCACCTGCCCATTCAAATAAAGAGGGAACAGACCGGGTTTTGTTATCATCCATGTTGATTGCTATTTATGCGTTGCTTTGTTCTTGGGGAACATTAGCGATGCAACTACACCATTACCAAAATGCCAAGTATTATTAATAATGACCGGGCTCCGTAGTCAACCCTATCTGGTCGACGTAATTAGCTAACAGCATTTTCAGGCCTATGAAACAGCAAGGCAGCCAACCCAACTTTAAGGTAGTGGAACTTATCGATAATATTAACCAGTAGGAAGAACATAAGAGCGCAGGGCCCATAATGGCGAATAACATGTTGAAAGAATAAGCATGGCAAGCGGTCCTTTGTGATCGAGAATATAGCTGGGATAGAATCGACCGCGAAAAAACAAGTCGGTAACCTCGATACTACACAGCACCGAACAAAGGGGTAATAAACCTTCCTATCTATTTTAATGAAAGAATTTGCTGCCTTCAAACTGCGGCAACGGAAAAATATTTAGAAGCCAGCTTAACAACCGTATGGCTGGGGTCTATCTTCTTCCCCCGTTGCGGTTTACAACATAGTTATACCTGTATAAACAGAACGCCCCAAACAGGTACAGGATCCAATGAAACTCTTTCTGGTTAACGCCGCCCCGACAAATATGAATAGGAAACGCATTACCACCGCGCCAATTATCCCCCAGAGTAATACCTCCAGATAATATCTTTATCAACACCAAAAGCGTAAATATCAATACCATCACAAAATATTATCAACCGAAAGGGCATACTCAACTACATAACCGGTAATAAACCAAGGCCCGTGGTTTATGATATAGGGCCAATTCACCTTCAAAGCGCTAGAGTTAATTGTACTGCCAGGCAGGTGTTTATATTGATCTCCTTTAAAGCGGCGAAGCTATCATTATGCGGCAAAGACCAAAGCTTAGTATTAGCGCATAAAAGCCAAGCACAGACACCCAACGGCTCATAATCCCGGCCTGCTTCTAAGCTACCGGTTTGCTTGAATTGCCAAATAAGCCTGTGTCAATAGCCATCATTAAAAAATGAAGATCAAAAATCCGCCTATAAATAAAAGTTCGCTACCATTACTTGTCTCTTTCTGTCGTAAAGGTCACCAATTGCTCTAACCCAAGCAAGGCGAGTCGCTGCCAGGCAGGCAGGTGACGTAAAGCTTGTCCCGGCTTCTTCATTTGGGTTTCGGTATTGCGTTCTGGTAACATTAACAAATTTAATGATGGCGGCAATTTTTCCGGCTCGTCATTATGGTTCTTTACCAAGTTGATAACTTTTTTCCAGTAGCATCGCAGTTATTTTTTTAACGCACATGGGCAGTAAACCTTTTCTTTGATAATGATACCTACTGGTTTACCGACATCATCCGTGCCAAAATCAAACATATCATCCTTGATCTGGAAAGCGATGTCATTTTCGCCAAACAGGCGCATTTTCGTAGTTTCATCATCACTTTGGCTGATGCCACTGCGCCGGGCAGCAAGTGCTATTAACGATGCTGTTTTGCGATAACATCATAATAAAACAGGCTCGCCAATATCCATGTGGCGCACTTTTTCAATCTGTACAGTCGTCCTCGCTCATTTGTTTACGTGGTTTCTGATACGATCTTAAGTAATTTAAAATCGCTGTTATCAATAGAGAGCAATAAGCCTTTTGATATATAACGCCCACCAAAACAGCTATTTTATTTTTTCC
>NZ_JABFCR010000080.1:0-9903 GCF_013087555.1 Mucilaginibacter humi | reverse complement strand
TCCATTAGTACCACCGTGCCAAAATCGGCTTGCAAACTATCTAACTGGTGTTTTAAAGTTTTTGCGCAACGTCACGGAAGTTTACGTTTATGGTTGATATGATATCAGCGCCATCTTTTGCGGTTACTTCATCCTCGTCCATTAGTACCACCGTGCCAAAAATCGGCTTGCAAACTATCTAACTGGTGTTTTAAAGTTTTTGCGCATTTTCGCCATTAATATAACTGGCGTAAGCACCTTCTAAACCAACCGGGTTCTTAACATTTTCGTTTACATACCCTATGGTACGGGCAGCTAACGATTGGAATGGTAAAATGCGTTTGTTTTGTTGCACAACAATTAATCCGCCTTTGTATTTACCCATCCTGAAAATCGGGAACTTACGGATCTTTTTCAACTCGGTAAAAGTCACTCTCCGACGGATCAACTGGTAGCGCGAACCGTCCTTACGGGCATCGCGCAGCATGCGTGAATATTGCGTTTCTGATTTATCCGGATATAACTCGGCCAGTTTCATCGCCAGCGAATCCACCTTGCCATAAAAACTTTATCGTCTTCAATACCACCGGCAAACATATCCATATGCAACTCATACTCAGGTACCGATGTTGCCAGCAAGCTGCCATCAACCGAAAGGATATTACCGCGCGAAGCTTCTACATTTTCATAACGGGTTGACATTTTTGAGGCCATCGCCTTCCATTTTTTACCCTGTATAAACTGCAGCCGGTACATCTGTATAATTACCGCTACCGAGAAAAGGACGATAAGTCCAAAGGCCGGAGTAAACACGAAGCAATATGTTGGTTCTGATACTCATTGTGCAGCATCCTCCCTGATGGTAATTTTTTGCGCCGGTTGTAATGATTCTTTTATCCCCAAAGTATCCACCCGCTTAGCCACTTCTGATAACGTGCTTTTATAGGCCGGGTCGGCTTTGGTTACTTTATACTCCCGTGTTAATTCGTGTACTTCTTTTGTTAATTTATCTATGTCACGGATATTTTTTTCGGCCGTGGCGGTTACCTATATATATCATCCCCAGCAAACCCAGAACAATACAAACGGCAAAGCGCGGGTAGCCTCATCAGTACTGATAAAGCCCCGGTAAAAAATTTGGTCAAAAAGTTCTCCGGAATCTCCTTTGCAGGCTTTTCCTCCACGATCAATTCGCTCTCTGCTGTCTCCTCCGGAATCTCTGTGCGTAAACGATTCATCTTACTTTTTAATTGCTATCCTAATTTTGCACTGCGTGCCCTGTTATTAACTGCTATTTCTTCTGCAGATGCGGTTATCGCACCACGGCTTATCGCGTCAAATGGTTTTTGGTCGTTACCAAAAAGTCCTTCTCTACCTCGCCGCTAAACTTGCCTTTGGCAATGAAATTCTTTACCAGCCTGTCCTCCAGCGAATGGTATGACATTACCACCAGCCTGCCACCTGTTTCCAACACATCAGCCGTTTGGATCAAAAATCTTTTAAAGCTTCCAGCTCCCGGTTAACTTCAATCCGCAGCGCCTGGAAAACCTGCGCCAGGTATTTATTTTCTTTTCCTTTCGGGATACGCGCCGAGATCACATTTTTCAAGTCGGCAACTGTTATAATCGGCGCGTTTAACCGGGCAGTTACAATTGTATTTGCCAGCGATTTCGCGTTTTGTATCTCCCCATAAATACCGAAGATGCGGTGCAGCTCGGCTTCGGTATAGTTATTTACTACTTCTTTAGCGCTTAGTTCTGATGCCCGGTTCATGCGCATATCCAACTCCGCGTCAAAGCGGATAGAGAAACCACGCTCGGCCTGGTCAAACTGGTATGATGATACACCCAGGTCGGCCAGTATACCCTGAACCGGGATAGCGCCATGCAGGCGGCAAAAGTTTTTCAGGTAGCGGAAGTTTTGATCGATAAACACAAAGCGCTCATCATCAATTAAATTTTGCTGCGCGTCGGCATCCTGGTCAAAAGCCAGCAGCTTGCCTTCCGGGCCCAAATGTTTTAAGATCTCTTTTGAATGACCGCCGCCACCAAAGGTCACATCGACATATGTTCCGTCTTTTTTAATATCAAGGCCGTCAATACATTCCTGCAGCATTACGGGGTTGTGGTAATTACTCATCATTCCCCTTCCTGCGCTACCCATTACTTCTTCGGCAAGGTTTGCAAAATTTTCGGGCTCGTTATCCAGTTGCGCATTGTATGCTTCTTCGGCCCAAACCTCTATTTTATTAAACTGGCATGACAGCACCACATCGGCATCAATGCCCGCATATTCCAATAACGACTTCGGTAAAAGCACCCTGCCGGCACTGTCCAAACTCAATTCTGACGCGCCACGGGTGAAATACCTGATAAATTCGCGCGTTTTTTTCTCGTATTGATTAAGCTTGCTCAGGTCCTCAACTATCTTATTCCATTCTTTCCGGGTGTAGATCACCAAATGCTTTTCGAAGCCGCGATTGATCACAAGGCCCTCATTAACAGCTTCGGGAAGCTGTTTTTTGAGGCCAACAGGGATCATCATGCGTCCTTTGGCATCCAGTTTACAATCAAACTCACCTAAAAAATTAGACATAGTTACACTTCGGCAATTATTGTAACGTAAAAGTAAATAGCTTTTACCACTTTTAAACACTTTTTCCCACTAAAAGTTTTCAACATGTTTGATATGTGAGTTTTAGTGCCACTCTCAACTACTCTCCAACACCTGCCATTCTTAAATAATTGATTACCAGATGTAACAAAATTGTTCTGTAAAGAATATGATATTAAATTGCGTGGGGTTGAGAAAATGAGGAGATTTATTATAAATCTGAACCAATGAAAAACCTGAACAAATTCCTGCTATTAATTATACTGCTGCTTAATACCACCCGGTTATATGCGCAAGAAACTGTTAATAAAGGAGATATCATCATCCATATCCAAACAAGCAACTCGCAGACTTTTGGAAGTAATTTTATGCATGTTTATAAAAGAGGAAATAAAGTGGAGATTATGCATGCAAAGTTTGACAGCATAAGAAATTCGGCTGTAAGAAAAGATACTGCATATATAAATGCCATTAAGGACCCTCATCATTTAGAGCCGAAGCAAATTGGGCGGATCGGGAAGATCTTTGATCGCTACAGGGTGTATGATACAACAAGATCCATTGTCAATTTAAAGAAAGACACTGCCTATCGTAAACTGCTATTATTAATTGCGCAAACCAGCAAAGAAGACCTCGAAAAAGCAGGGTCCCGAATCGCATTTATTTAGATGGATTTGGTTTTTCATGTACTGTTATTACCGACACGGGTACTAAGAATATAACAATCCATACTCCTATGGCTGATACCCATCCGATAGTAGCGGCGCTTTTAGATGAAACTTATAAAAGGGTGTTTCCTAAACAGAAAGCTAAATAACACCATATAAAGCACCACCCTTTTCGCCCATCTTATCAATCAACTTCTCCACCTCCGGGTCTTTAACCAATACCGGTGCATGATGCGGTTTTATCCGCGCATCAATAATCAGCGGACCGTAGCAGCCCCAGTGTTTATGTTCGGTAAACTCATTTATCCCATAAATATCGTGCGATGGGTTACTGCGGGTAAAGGTTACCCAAACAAAGTTGTTAATATTTTCGGCTGTGAAAGCGGCATCATCGCATAGTACCATCAAAGGTATTCCTGACAAGTCTGATTCGGCAAAATGCTCCTGCAAAAATTCGAGCATCATAGGCATATCGCTGGTGCGGATGTTTTTGGCACTTCGACAGCCAACACACCCGGCATTACCATTTTATAATTTACAAACGGTTTGGGTAGCGTAAAACCAACAGGCACATCGGTCCAAAGCTCACGTTTTACATCTCCGGCTACGGTAATTGCTACTTTACTGCCCGAGTTTAATCCGCTGCCGCTATAGTCCAAAGTATCAATAGTAGTGCGGGTATGGAAATGCAGGTCACGGGTAAGGTCTATTCGCTGCAAAATATGTGTCAGGAATGGGACAATATCATTCACATCTAGTTTCGGGTCATCCTCATGCGCGGCTATGAACAGGTATTTGGCCAGGGCTAAGCTGATTCTTGCCTAATATATGGTTGGCAATAGTTAGGATCTCCTGTGGCTTACGTTCTTTAATATACGGCGTATAACGCTCGCTGCCTATGGCAAATAGCAGCGGGTGTACACCGGCAGCATCAACCGCGTTAACGGCGTGCAGGCCCGGGATTTCCTGCGGCAGGGCCGATCCGGTTATTTCATGGATCAATGCGCCAAAGCTGGTATCCTCCTGTGGCGGCCGGCCAACTACGGTAAACGACCATATGGCATCTTTACGATGGTATACATTATGAACTTTTAATAATGGGAACGGATGCGCCAGGCTGTAATACCCCGGTGATCGCCAAACGGGCCCTCTGATTTATTTTCGTGCGGCTCGACAGTCCCGGTGATGATAAAGTCGGCATCTGTTGAAATACAAAATCCTTCCTCATCATAAAAATAACGGAACCGCCGATTACCCAGTGCGCCGGCAAAGGTCATTTCTGACAGCCCTTCAGGCAACGGCATTACCGCGGCCACCGGGTGCGATGGCGGGCCGCCTACAAATATGCTCACCTTTAAAGGCTGGCCCTTCGCGTTGGCTTTGGTTTGATGCACTCCAATGCCGCGATGCAATTGATAATGCAGGCCAATCTCTTTATTTAATATATAATCGTTACCGGCCAGCTGGATACGGTACATGCCCAGGTTGGCATTCATGATGCCGGGCTTGTCGCTATCTTCGGTATATACCTGCGGCATGGTAACAAACGGGCCACCATCCTTAGGCCAGTTAACTATCTGCGGCAGGTCGCTGATATTACATTTACTAAAGTTTGAAATGCTGCCGCTTTTCATGGGCAAAGCCGATAGCGCCGTAAGCGCAACGTTAGCATATTTAAATGGGTGCTTGATGGCTTGCAGTGGGTCGGTTTTTACATCAACCAGGGTTTTAACCTTATCCAATGAATCGCGGAAGATAAATTTAGAACGCTCCAACGTTCCAAACAAGTTGGATACCGCCGGGAATTTACTGCCCTTTACGTTTTCGAACAAAATTGCAGGCCCGCCCTTCTCAAATACCCGCAGGTGGATCTGCGCCATTTGCAGGTATGGGTCAACCTCTTCTTTTATACGTATTAAATGACCGTGTTTTTCAAGGTCGGTGATGCAGGCTTGTAAACTTGGGTAACCCATATTAAATAACTAAACAGTCGCAAATGTACAAATTGAAAAAGTGTTAACTTTAAATAATGAAACCTTTGATAGTATTGTTAGCCACATTTGCCCTGAGCTGCCTAATATTTTATGCTATGCAGCACGATGCTAATTTTATTTTAAGCGGGCGCATAGCCATGGCTTTTATGCTGACATTTACATCAGTAGCGCATTTTGCTTTTTTGATGGGATGATAATGACTATGCCACCCTATATACCTTTTAAAAGGTTCATGGTATATTTTACCGGGATACTGGAGATAGCAGCCGGTATAGGTTTATTGTTTATCTCCATCCACTATACAGTTGCTATAGCGCTGATCATATTTTTGTAATACTCATCCCATCTAATATCCACGCCGCGCAAAACCATATCAATTTAGAAAAGGCAGATTATAGCGGTAAGGGGTTATCATACTTATGGTTCCGCATACCGTTACAATTGTTTTTTATTGTCTGGGTGTGGTATTTTGCAGTGTTGAATTAAAGGTCTAAATCCCCACCAATCCCATAGATAAACATTAAACAACGTGCTTAAAAAAGTTATTCTTATTTTTAGCGCTTAAACGTTTTGTGTTTAATATGTCGGTTATTGAGCTTACTATTATTATACTCATCGGCTCGTATTTAGCGGGTCTGCTTGGTTCACTAACCGGCCTTGGTGGCGGCTTTATAATTATCCCGCTGCTTACCCCGGTGCTGCATGTTGATATCCATTATGCAATTGGCGCGTCATTAATATCGGTTATCGCTACATCGTCCGGCTCGGCCGCTGCTTATGTAAAAGAGGGTATCACCAATATGCGGCTGGGAATGTTTTTAGAAGTTGCTACCACAGCAGGCGCTATGGCAGGGGCAATACTGGCCATATATACATCTACCCATTATATAGCCATATTATTCGGGCTGATATTAATATCATCAGCAGTAATGTCACTGTTCGAGAAAAAGAGTATCCCGTTAAACAAACAAGTTATTTAGGTGAAAAATTGAAGTTAAACAGCAGCTACCCCACAGCGGACGGTGTTGTTGAGTATGGCGTTGCTAATGTAGCAGGCGGTTTCTTCATGATGCTTTTTGCAGGGGTAATATCGGGGCTGTTGGGTATTGGCTCGGGCGCGTTAAAAGTTATGGCAATGGACGGCCTGATGCGCATACCCTTTAAAGTATCAACAACTACCAGCAATTTTATGATAGGTGTTACAGCTGCAGCAAGCGCTGTTGTTTACCTGCAACGGGGATATATCGACCCCGGACTTTCTATGCCTGTGGTAATAGGCGTATTGCTCGGCGCCATGACGGGTTCAAAAATATTGGTAAACAGCGCATCATCTAAATGGATCAGGATAGCTTTTTCTGTAATAGTAGGCGTTATAGCTATACAAATGATCTATAATGGCATAATAGGTAAAGTATAATGGCGAAACTAAAAGATACAGATATAAAATTGGTTATTGCCGGGCATTGCGCACCGGGGTGTTCCTGTCAATTGCTATTGTCTTTTTTGGAGGGGTTATTTATATCTACCGCAATGGCTATACCATTGCCGATTACCATACTTTTAAGGGGTGCCCGATTTTGTACAATTAGGGGTATCATAAACGGCATATTAACCTTCAGGGGCAGGGCAATTATACAGGCAGGGATCATTTTATTGATATTCACCCCCGTTATCCGGGTTGTATTTTCGGCAATCGGTTTTATCCTCGAAAAAGATTACCTGTATACGGGTATCACCTTATTGGTTTTGCTTATTATATTTATAAGCATGCTTAGCGGGCATTCCGCCTAATTACTATTGCCGGTTCCGGCAACGCCACCCGCCCTGTTTTGTTCGTCCTCATTACCCGCGCTATGCTTAGCATTGCTTTTTAACGAACTGTTACCAAACTTATAACTAAAGCTTAGTTTAAACCACCTACTTTCTGCCTTATCAAATATAGTGGCATTAAGATTTTGGTATTTTATTACATCATAATCGCGTTGCGTATTAAAAATATCATTTACAATTAAACGAAGATTGCCCCTTTTATTGAAAAGCTGTTTGTTTACAGCTGCATCAATACGATAAACATATCTAAACTGTCCTATCCCATAAAATGTAGGTGTTTCATATTTACCCAAAAGTTGTGCCGTAAGCGTATTGCTTATCTTAAAATTTTGCGTACCCGAAAATATAACATCCTGCGTACCCTTATTTAAATTGCCGTATTGCGGGTAGGCTTTGATGCGCTGATAGGAAGCATCAACAGAAAAGCTTGCATCCCACCATGATGTAAACACTACTGGGGCAGAAACTCTTATGCCCAATACCGAATAAATGCCAAAATTACTATTGGTTGTTACACTTACCTTATTAGAATCGTTTTGCAACAGGTTGGTAAAACCATAAAAATTGGTGGTGGTCATACCATATAAGCTGGTTACCAAAGTTTTATTGTAGGTATGGGTTAGCTCTATCTTATCTGTGTATTGCGGCAGTAAATTAGGGTTACCCGCAGTATAATCATACAGATCCACATAACGCCTGAAGGGGTTTATCAGCTCATACAACGCACGGTTTATGCCACGGTCATAACTAAAGTTAAGCTCGTTTTTATCGTTAACCGTGTAATTTAGTTGCACATGCGGAAACCAATCCACATAATTTCCGCGAATTTATTTGCCATTTCACCCGTGGCGCGTATATTAAAGTTTGTAAGTGCCGGCAGGAGATGCTAACTATTGCCAACCATTATTGGAATATGCAGCTTAGATGGCCAAATACCTGTTCATGCCAGTTTAGGATGACCCGAAATAGAGTTTTGGGCCGAAGAAGCATACAATGCGCAACTGATAGACCTTACCCGTGACCTGCATTTTCCATACCGCACTACTATTGATACTTTGGACTATAGCGTAGCGAGTTAAACTCGGGCAGTAAAGTAGCAATTACCGTAGCCGGAGATGTAAAACGTGAGCTTTGGACCGATGTGCCTGTTGGTTTTACGCTACCCAAACCGTTTGTAAATTATAAAATGGTAATGCCGGGTGTGTTGGCAATGAAGTGCCAAAAAACATCCGCACCAGCGATATGCCTATGATGTCGAATTTTTGCAGGAGCATTTTGCCAGATCAGACTTGTCAGGAATACCTTTGATGGTACTATGCGCCGACCTCGTGGTCATCATACCAGTTTGACCAAAGCCGAGCGTGAGTTTATCCGCTTGACCGCGAGCGATATGCGCATGAACCAGCATCAGAACTAAGCGCTAAAGAAGTAGTAAATAACCATACCGAAGCCGAGCTGCACCGCATCTTTCGGTATTTATGGTAGAGATAAGCACAAACGAAACGTCACAAAACACACTGTAACTGCCGGTTAGGAATCGTTGATTATAACAGTTGCCGACTTGAAAATGTGATTCGGCGCGTATCCCGAAAGGAAGAATAAATACCGGGCGCAGGTTTTCCCAGTGCTGCGGATTGAAGTTAACCAGAGCTGGAAGCTTTAAAGATTTTTTGATCCAAACGGCTGATGTGTTGGAAACAGGTGGCAGGCTGGTGGTAATGTCATACCATTCGCTGGAGGACAGGCTGGTAAAGAATTTCATTGCCAAAGGCAAGCTTAGCGGCGAGGTAGAGAAGGACTTTTTTGGTAACGACCAAACCATTTGACGCGATAAGCCGTGGTGCGATGTCCGCATCTGCAGAAGAAATAGCAGTTAATAACAGGGCACGCAGTGCAAAAATTAAGGATAGCAATTAAAAAGTAAGATGAATCGTTTACGCACAGAGATTCCGGAGGAGACAGCAGAGAGCGAATTGATCGTGGAGGAAAAGCCTGCAAAGGAGATTCCGGAGAACTTTTTGACAAATTTTTACCCGTATTTTATCAGTACTGATGAGGCTACCCGCGCTTTGCCGTTTGTATTGTTCCCCGGTTTGCTGGGGATGATATATAGGTAACCGCCACCGGCTGAAAAAATATCCGTGACATAGATAAATTAACAAAAGAAGTACACGAATTAACCCGGGAGTATAAAGGCAACTAAAGCCGACCCGGCCTATAAAAGCACGTTATCAGAAGTGGCTGCTGGGTGGATACTTTGGGGATAAAGAATCATTGGCACCGGCGCAAAAATTACCATCAGGGAGGATGCTGCACAATGAGTATCAGAACCAACATATTGCTTCGTGTTTAATTCGGCCTTTGGACTATCGTCCTTTTCTCGGTAGCGGTAATTATACAGATGTACCGGGCTGTGGCAGTTTATACAGGGTAAAATGGAAGGCGATGGCCTCAAAAAATGTCAACCCGTTATGAAAATGTAGAAGCTTCTGCGCGGTAATATCCTTTCGGTTGATGGCAGCTTGCTGGCAACATCAGTACCTGAGTATGAGTTGCATATGGATATGTTTGCCGGTGGTATTGAAGACGATAAAGTTTTTTATGGCAAGGTGGATTCGCTGGCGCATGAAACTGGCCGAGTTATATCCGGATAAACCGTGAAACGCAATATCTACGCATGCTGCGCGATGCCCGTAAGGACGGTTCGCGCTACCAGTTGATCCGTCGGAGAGCATTCTTTTACCGTGGAGTTGAAAAAGATCCGTAAGTTCCCGATTTTCAGGATGGGTAAATACAAAGGCGGATTAATTGTTGTGCAA
>NZ_JABFCR010000008.1:0-53500 GCF_013087555.1 Mucilaginibacter humi | reverse complement strand
CCCCCGGAATTGGCGACAGATCAAAATCCTGCGTAGCCATTGGCGGCAAAAAATTTGATCTTGCCAATTAAATACAGCCCCAATAAAAATCCTAAGGCTATCCAAAGTGATAAGAATATCTCGCGGTCAAACCAGTTCCCCTCGCCTTTTGATGCGGCATCAACCAACAACGTTCCGATAATTGGGCCGGTACATGAAAATGATACCACAACAAGTGTAGCCGCCATAAAGAATATCCCGGCCAAGCCGCCTTTATCTGCATTTGCATCCAGCTTATTGCCTAATGAACTTGGCAGTGTAATTTCAAAAGCACCCAAAAACGAGATACCAAACACTACCAATAACAGGAAGAAGAATATATTGAAGGCCCCATTAGTAGCCAACGCGTTTAACGCATCCGACCCAAAAAAGGCGGATATAATAACCCCTAAACCTACATAAATAACAATAATAGATAAACCATAAAGCAATGACTGCCCAACACCTTTAGCCCTTGAGCCCGCTTTCTTGGTAAAAAAGCTAACCGTTAACGGCAACAGCGGATAGATACAAGGCATTATCACCGCCGCAAACCCACCTAAGAACCCTTCAATAAATATCTCCCAAAGCGATTTAGCTTTCTTTGACGTAGCAGCAGTATTGTGTATGTTTTCTTTCGCCGCTTGTGCAAGCTGCGCCTTTTTACGCATAGCAATACTATCGGCCGCGGTAGGTATGCTGGTAAAGTTTACACCGCTTGTATCCGCGCTTTGCGCCCGGGCCGAAGCGATGCCTGCTACAGAAAAGCCTATCGTCGCAAGGCAAATAAAAATATGGTTCTGCTAAAAAAGCGGTTAACTGCTGCTGTCATCGGGTGCTATTATTTACCTACCGGGATAGTAAAGTTAACATCCTCTGGTGGCAGACATTTTTGGTTGTTACAGGTCATGTATTCTAACGAGCCTTTAATGGCCGTAACATTTGCTGATTTCAGTTTAATTTTTGCGTAAAAACAACCTCTTTTTCAAAGTAGCTTACATTCATTTTAAAAGCATCCTCATATTTGGTTACTGGCTTAGGCTCTATGGCTTTACCTACCAAAGTATAATCTTTTGATTTAGCAAAGGTAAACGATGTTTTAATAGGCCCGCCGTCTTTAACATTTTGCGAGTAGATGTGCCAGCCGGCATCAATCGTCGCTTTTAATAATACGGTTACTTCTGTAGCGCTGGTTTTTTTAGCCGCATACGCCCATTTAACCGGGGTTAAAACCTGCGCATAAGCGCCTGCTGTCAAAACCAGGGGCTATCGCCACTGCAAATACTTTTTCATGGATGTTATATTATTCTTTATTTAAAAATTCTATTTCTTTCAGGTTATAGGTTGTTTCTTCGCCGTTTTTATTGACTACAAGTAACCCGTTTTGTTTAACACCGGTAATAATACCGTTAAATATTTCGCCGGCTGCCTTAAAACGTTTGTTTTGATTAAACCAATATAGTCGGTCTAAATAGGTATTCCTTACAAAGTTTATTTTACCTGCTTTAAGTGCAAGATAATAAGCTTCAATGTGGTTGCAAATGTCTGCTAATATATTTCTTATATCGTAATCCTTCTGTAATATCTGTTTTACAGAGGTTGCATTAGTTGCGCCTTCGGGGAAGTTTTCCGGTTTATATTTATGCCTAGACCAATTATGGCGTTTTTTATAACGCTGCCCTGTAATAAGTTCTCAATCAGCATCCCGCCCAGCTTTTTATCGCCATAATAAATATCGTTGGGCCATTTTATTTTTAACTGATCGCCCAGTATCGGACACAGTGTATCATAAACGGCCAAACTTATGGCGCGTGTTAGATCAAACTGATCGGCAACGGCTAAAAAAGTTGGTTTTAACAACACACTGAACGTTAGGTTTTTGCCCGGCTCGGCATGCCATTGGTTGTTTTGTTGCCCGCGGCCGGCAAACTGGTGTTCTGCCATAATGACCGTTCCCTCTGGTACTGGCTTAGAATTTGACAATAACTTTTTAAGGAAATTGTTGGTCGAGTCAACTTCTTTTAATGTCAGTAAATTTTGTCCAACAAATAATCCTGAAAATATGTTATTTTGCAATGTTATATTTATAATAATGCTTAACTAAAAAACGTTCAAAACTAATTCTTTTTGATGGTAAAAAATAAAGCGACGAGTGAATCAGCTTATATTTCTGAATTAGCCATTCATGGCATACAGGAAAAAAAGGGTAACGACATTGTCAGGTTAGACCTGCGAAACCTTAACAGTTCGGTGACAGATTATTTTGTAATATGTCATGCCGACTCAACCACACAAGTTAAAGCAATTGCCAATAGTATTGAGGACGAGATCTTCAAAGCCGTTAAGCAGGAGCCCTGGCGTAAAGAGGGCCTTGAATATGGCGAATGGATATTATTAGATTATGTAAATGTGGTGATCCACGTTTTCCGTACAGACAAGCGTGAATATTATGGTGTAGAGGATCTGTGGGGCGATGCCGAAATAAAAACTACAAAAGCGCTTAACCGCCGGTAGTTTAATTAATTACAAGTGAGATAAAATAAAAATGGAAGATAAGAAATTGGATAAGCCAAAACCTATAAGAAAGATCCCTAATAAACGAATAGCCCCCAAACCTCCTAAGTTTAATTTCATGTGGTTATATGCTGTTGCTATAGCCGCCTTTGTTGGTGTGGCGCTTTATTCAAATAATAATGCTTCTACCCAAATTGATTTTAAGCAGTTTGAAAACGAAATGCTTAAGCCGGGTGATGTAGATTATGTAGAAGCTTACAAAACCGCTGATTATTTAATTGCGGAAGTACATATTAAAAAAGATAGCCTAAACAAACCGCGTTATGCCGATGTAAAAAAGCACAACAACGTTTTGGTTCAACCGGGAACGAAGCACAATATACTTTTACTGAAGGATCATACGAAAGCTTAAATCAAAAAATAGCTAACGCGCAAAAAGATGTCCCTGACAACCAAAAAGTAAGTGTTAAATATGTACCGCATGACAGCCTGCTGTCAAACGGCCTGGTGCAAAGCGTTATCATGATCATCCTGTTTGCTGCAGTGCTGATGTTCATTATGCGCCGCATGAGTGGTGGTGCAGGTGGCGGCCCCGGCGGCCAGATCTTCAACATAGGCAAATCAAAAGCTACTTTATTTGATAAGGAAGCACAGGTATCAGTAACGTTTAATGATGTTGCGGGCCTTGAAGAGGCTAAGCAGGAAGTTATGGAGATTGTTGATTTCCTTAAAAATCCTAAAAATATACTAACCTGGTGGTAAAATACCTAAAGGCGCGCTATTGGTAGGCTCGCCGGGTACAGGTAAAACCCTATTGGCCAAAGCAGTTGCCGGCGAGGCGCAGGTGCCTTTCTTCTCGTTATCAGGTTCTGATTTTGTGGAAATGTTTGTAGGTGTGGGTGCATCACGTGTGCGCGATCTGTTCCGCCAGGCAAAAGACAAAGCGCCTTGTATCATATTTATTGATGAGATTGATGCCATTGGCCGCGCCCGTGGTAAAAACAATATTGTAGGCGGTAACGATGAGCGCGAAAACACCCTGAACCAGCTATTGGTTGAGATGGATGGTTTCGGTACTGACTCAGGGATCATCATTCTTGCCGCAACTAACCGCCCTGATGTATTGGATTCGGCATTATTGCGTCCCGGACGTTTTGATCGCCAGTATCTATTGATAAACCTGATTTGATTGGTCGCGAGCAGATCTTTAAAGTACACTTAAAACCGGTTAAACTGGCCGAAGGTGTTGACGCCAAGAAATTATCAGCCCAAACTCCCGGCTTCGCCGGTGCAGAAATAGCTAACGTTTGTAATGAAGCAGCCCTTATTGCTGCCCGCCGTAACAAAGAGGCTGTTGATATGCAGGATTTTCAGGATGCTATTGATCGTGTAATTGGCGGCTTAGAGAAAAAGAATAAGATCATATCACCCGAAGAAAAACGCATCGTGGCTTACCACGAAGCCGGCCATGCTATTGCGGGCTGGTTCCCCGGAACATGCCGATCCGTTGGTTAAAGTATCTATTGTTCCGCGTGGTGTTGCAGCCTTAGGGTATGCGCAGTATCTGCCTAAAGAGCAGTTTTTATACACTATTGAGCAATTAGAAGATGGCATGTGTATGACCATGGGTGGCCGCGTTGCCGAGGATATTACTTTTGGTAAGATCTCTACCGGTGCACAAAATGACCTGAACGCATCACCAAACTATCATACGCCATGGTTACCATTTATGGTATGAATGAGAAAGTTGGTAATGTATCATTCAACGATACACAAGGCGAATACCAGTTTAACAAGCCATATTCTGAAAAAACATCAGAACTGATTGATAGCGAAGTACGTAACCAGATAAATGCTGTGTATGCCCGTACCAAACAGTTGCTGTTGGATAAACGCGAAGGCCTGATAAAACTGGCCGACAAGTTGTTGGAAAAAGAGATCCTGTTCCAATCGGATCTTGAAGAGATATTAGGCAAGCGCCCGTTTGAGCACCGCACTACTTATGATGAGTTTGTGAACGGCGCTGCTGAATCAAACCAGAGCCTGCCGCACAAGGCATAGCACATGAAGGTGTTGTTGACCACTCAGGAACGTTTAACCGTAATCCTGAAGAGAAAGAAGCAACAGGCGAATAATTTTTGAGTCCTATAGTCTATAGTCCGAAGTCTTTAGTCAGTTGATTTAAGATTTCGGACTTTTTTATTTATAATTGCCAAACACATTAGACTTAAGACTTCGGGCTTAAGGCTCCGGAATAAATGAGAGACATTACTACATCAAAAGAAAAGCTGCTTAAAAAGATCCGCCAGGCATTGCTGGAGAAAAGGGATAACCCTTACCCCAACCTCGGAGAATTTGCCGCATTATCCGCCGGCACCCGATCATTTGGATGTAATGTTTGCTGAAGAGTTTATGGCCGTAAAGGGCCAGTTTGCTTTTTGTGAGGATGAGGTTGAATTTATTGAAACCCTTTTAGAACTGGCCGAACAGCGCAACTGGCGCAAAATATACTGCTGGGAACCTGCCCTGCAGGAAATACTGGCCCGTTATGAATACCCTTATTTTGAGACCGACAAAGACTTTGAACAAGCCGAAGTAGGGTTTACCTTTTGCGAAGCTTTAATTGCGCGTAATGGCAGCATACTGCTGTCAAACGGCAATGCAGCGGGCCGTAGGCTAAGCATTTACCCCGGGGTGCATATTGTGTTGGCCTATACTTCGCAATTAGTGCCTGATTTGAAAGACGGCTTCGCGTTGATCAAGAAAAATATGGCGCAAATATCCCATCCATGATATCAAACGTTACCGGTCCAAGCCGTACTGCTGATATTGAAAAACACTGGTATTGGGCGCCCACGGGCCTAAAGAAGTGTTTGTGTTTTTGTTGGAGGGATAATACCGCCAAACCCATTAATTTCAAAATGCTTATCTTTGCGCCATGGAAATTTTGCCAGGCGACTTACAATCCTATCTTGATGACCATTGCGAACCCGAGCCCGGGGCGCTACAGTTTATAAACAGGGAAACCTATTTAAAGGTGCTAAAGCCCAATATGCTATCGGGCCATTACCGGGCAGGGTGTTGAGCATGCTAAGTAAAATGATGCAGCCAAAACGCATTTTGGAGATAGGCACTTTTACCGGCTATGCCACTATTTGTTTGGCCGAAGGGCTTGCCGAAGACGGAATAATCCATACCATTGAAGTTAACCACGAATTAGAAGAAATGCTTAAAAAGCACTTTTCGCTAACAGATGTGGAAAAAAAAATAAGGGTCCATTTTGGGCCTGCAGAGCATGTAATAGCCACTTTAAGCACCGAAATGTTTGATATTGTGTTTATTGATGCGGATAAAAAGAATAATTTACTTTATTTTGAGTTAATATTTGACAATGTCAGATCCGGAGGATTAATAATAATTGACAATGTTTTATGGAAAGGCAAAGTATACGGCGATGAAAAAGATGCCGATACGGAGAGTTTCAGAAAACTAAATGACAGGATAGCTGTTGACACACGAGTTGAAAAACTCATTTTACCAGTGCGCGACGGCATACTTATCATCAGAAAAAAATAATTATGAAGAAAACCTTACTGATTACAACGCTGCTAATATCATCTGTTACCGCGTTCGCCCAAAAGAACACTTCAAAATCTTACATCGAACAATTCAAAGATAATGCCATACAAATTATGCACGAAACGGGCATACCCGCCAGCATTATTTTAGGCATAGCTATGCATGAGTCGGGCAACGGCAACAGTGCAATCGCTAAAAATCTTAATAATCAATTTGGCTTTAAAGGCGGCAGTACTACTGTATACTATAAAAACAATAAGAAGGTAAAATCGGCCTATAAAAAGTACGATTCAATATTGGAGTCGTTCGACGATTTTGCACGCGTCATTACCCATCGCCGAATTGGGTCGCATATCAAGTGAATTAAGCCAGTACGATTACGAAAAGTGGGTTAAAGGTATCCAGCGCAGTGGCTATGCCAGCAGTAAAAAATGGGCATCGCAGGTATTAGGCATTATACGTAAATATCAGCTGAATGATCTTGATAAAACCCCAACCGAGCAAGCACAGACAGCGCAAGCAACACAAAGCGCTACAGAAAACCCGTATTTAAAGTAATAAAACCTAATTTGGCGTTATGATATATCCCGGGCAGCGCCCCTTGTTTTAAAAAGAAATATAATTTTTTTATTGATTGCTGCAGCTGCATTAACCTCATGCTCGGCACATAAAAAGGCAACTGTTTACAGGCCGCCAGTGCGTGCTGTCGTCCCCTTAATTTCTGATACAGAAGCTAAAAAAAATAATGAAAAGGTAGAGAAAGTGCGCAGCGTAGCTATTGCTGCTTTTGTGCCTTATACCGTTACAACGTATATTGACAGGTTTAAAAACATTGCCATCCAGAAATGAACACTTACGGTATACCCGCCAGTATAACTTTGGCACAGGGGCTGTTTGAATCGGGCTTTGGTAACAGCGATCTTTCAAAAATTGCAAACAATCATTTCGGCATAAAATGTACCAGCGACTGGAAAGGCAAAAGTTATTACAAAGATGACGACCAGGAAAACGATTGCTTTAGGGTATACGATAAGCCGGAAGACTCGTACCGAGATCATTCAGAATTTTTAAAAAGAAAACGTTACGCGCCATTGTTTGAGCTGGATAAAAACGATTACCAAGGCTGGGCGCAGGGTTTAAAAGACGCGGGCTATGCCACCAATCCAAAATATCCGCAATTATTGATAGGTGTTATCGAAAAATATCATCTTGACCAGTTTGATCGGCCCGAGGGCGAAGAGCAAAAAATTAAGCGCGAGGACCGTGTGCTTGCCCAGATTAACCAAAACATCGGCAAAGAAATAAAAGACTCATTGGTACAGGTTACCCCCACCAATAAATTATATACCATAAAAACCGGCGATACACTATACAACGTTTCTAAACGTTTTGGCTTAACTGTTGATGAGCTTAAGACATTAAATAGCATGGGCGATAACAATATTAAGATTGGCCAAAAGCTGATAATTGCTAAATAGGCCTGTTAATTATTGTTAAATATTATGCCGCAACGTAAGCAAACGTTTAGTTTTAGCTGTTAATGAAACCAGTACTAACTTTCTTTTTCTGTATACTAATAAGCATAAAGGCGCTTGCCCAGAAACCTCTGTGGCGGGTATCATCTTTGATAAGGATAGTAAGGACAGGTTATCGCGGGTTAATGTGATGAACTTAAATACCGGCGCAAGTACCTACAATAATATCAACGGTGTTTTCACCATAGATGCCAAACCAGGAGATAGGATCGTTTTTTCGCAGGTAGAGCATTTTGCAGATACCGTAACTATAAAAGACTATATCCCGCTGGCTATTTATCTGCGCCGGATAGCTATCCAGCTTAAACAGGTTAATATATATGATTCGTTGCCCGATCCGCAAAAACGACTGGCCGCCAGAAAACGGGATAACAGCAAGATCTTTAGCGGATCATTAGGAAACAAGGATATGTTTTCGCTTACGCCCGGCATTGGCGTAGGGCTAAGTATTGACGCCATATACAACGCCTTTAGCAAAGCCGGCCGTAATGCCGCTCATTTGCGCGAAACCATTGAGGCAGACTATAGGGACGATGTTGTTGATTACCGGTTTAACAAGGGCTTAGTAAGCCGCATTACGGGGCTGAAAGGCTTTGAGTTAACCGACTTTATGGCCAAATACCGGCCCGGTTACTATTTCCCCGGCAAATGCAAGCGAATATGAGTTTATAAATACCATTAGGAACAACTTAAAAAGGTACCGGCGAAACCCAGCTGCCCATAAAGTAATGCCCCCGGTTGAAACAAAAAAGAATAAAAGTTGTTGGTGTGATTAAACCAATGGCGACAGAATTAATCTGATTTAAAGGAAAAATGCGTTTCTTTGTCTATCTATGTTAAAAAACAGACCCGGATATATAGTTTTAGTTCTGTCAATGGTGGCTTTATCTGCATCCGCCCAAAAGTAGACTCTTTAAAAAAGAGGTTACAATTGATACCGCCGCTCTTAAAAAATATCACATAGATCCTCCTAAAAACTCCTTACCTGTACGTACAAAAATATTACAGATAAGGCAGGAAGCCGTGCCGGTTTCCATGCTTGATTATAATGTAAATTACTGGCGTAAATGGATAAGTATTGGGATAGGCTTTAGTCAGTCGGCAAATAGCAATCACTATAGTTCGGGCGGTGGATCAAGCTCTATTGCCTTAAATGGCGATTTTGACTATAAGACAGAGTATAATAAAGCACCTTTTGACTATGTAGGCGAACTAAGGTTACAATACGGAAGCTCAAAAAATAAAGATCAGGGCTCGCGCAAAACAGTCGACCGCATATTTCTTGATAACAAACTGGCTACACAATTGTCAAAATACTGGTTTTTCTTTGGGTCATTAACGTTTGAGTCGCAGTTTGATAAAGGATATATTTATAATAACAATAATGGCCCATCGCTTTTAATATCAAGGTTTATGGCTCCGGGTTACTTAACCGAGTCGGTGGGTTTTGAGTTCAAGCCATCCCGCTTTTTAGATGTAAGATTTGGTACAGGTACCGCACGCCAAACGTTTTTGATAGATACTACCCTCTACAAAAACAACCCGGCTAACTACAATGTAAAAAGAGGTAAAAAATTCAGGAACGACCTTGCTTTCCAGTTGGTAGCAACTTTTGTTAAGGATATTGCTAAAAACATGAACTTAAATACCCGTTATGCTTTATTCATCCCTTACGAAAAGCATATCTCATTTATAACCCACCGGGTTGATGCCACACTTGTAGCACAGGTTAACCGATTGGTTAAGGTATCAGTAGGTGGTACGTTTGTTTATGATAAAAGTATAAACGGTAAGCCACAGGGCACAGAGGGCATGGCACTGGGCATAGCGTATAGATTTCCTAATTAGCAATTAGCTTCACTTTTTTCTTTAGGTTCTGATAGTCGATATAATACAATATCTTGATGGAAAAGTTATTGTTTTTTGGCTGATTTAGCGTATTGTCGAAATTATTAAAATAACAATACCGCCGGGGCTGTGTTGTTTAGCGACGAACTTTTCCGGGCAACGCTGATTTCGCTTCCCGGGGAGAATTGCCATTGATAGATCATATCAATGTTCCACACATTATAATTTTGATAGTTATTTTTATTAAAGGCTGATGATGTTAGGTCGGCCAGCTCGCCATTTTGTGCCAGTCATAATAGTAAGTTCGAAAAAACGTTACATGGTTTTTGTTAAAGAGTAGTTAAGAAAAGTTAAAAGATGTGAAAGGATCTGGTATTCTTTAAGACATAATTGCCGTAAAATCATACCTTTGTAGCCTCAAAAAGATTAAATAAAGTACGACAACAATATGTTTGAAAATCTTTCGGATAAACTCGACAGGGCGTTTAAGGTCCTTAAAGGGCAAGGAACCATTACAGAAATAAACGTGGCCGAAACCATGAAGGAGATCCGTAAGGCACTCCCGGATGCCGACGTTAACTATAAAACAGCCAAATCATTTACAGACGATGTAAAGCAAAAGCTATTGGTGCCAACGTATTAACCGCGGTATCGCCGGGCCAGTTGTTAATCAAGCTGATGAACGACGAGTTGGCGGCCCTGATGGGTGGTACAACTGCCGAGCTTGATCTCGCTAAATCGCCAACAATTATTTTGATAGCGGGGTTGAACGGTGCGGGTAAAACAACCTTTACCGGCAAATTGGCTAACTTTTTAAAAACGCAGAAAAACAAAAAGCCTTTGTTGGTTGCCGATGATATTTACCGCCCGGCGGCTATAACCCAATTGCAGGTTTTAGGCGAGCAGATAGGTGTACCGGTATATGCCAATTTAGAGTCGAAGGACCCTATCGCGATAGCAAACGAAGGTATTGCTTATGCCAAACAACATGGCCATAACGTAGTAATTATTGATACCGCGGGCCGCTTGTCTATTGACGAGGCCATGATGGTGGAAATAGAGCAGGTAAAAGCCGCTGTTAATCCGCACGAGATCCTATTTGTGGTTGACGCCATGACCGGCCAGGATGCCGTTAACACTGCCAAAGTATTTAATGATCGTTTAGATTTCACCGGTGTTGTATTAACCAAGCTGGATGGCGATACCCGTGGTGGTGCCGCTTTATCTATCAAATCGGTGGTTAACAAACCGATCAAGTTTATTGGTACAGGCGAGAAAATGGAAGCGATTGACGTTTTCCACCCCGATCGTATGGCCAGCCGTATATTGGGGATGGGTGACGTAGTATCCCCGGTTGAGCGTGCGCAAATGCAGTTTGACGAGAAGGAAGCGGCCGAACTGCAAAAGAAGATCCGCAAAAATAAATTCGACTTTAACGACTTTTACAGCCAGATCCAGCAGATCAAAAAAATGGGTAACATGAAGGACCTGATGGGAATGATACCGGGTGGTAAAATGATGAAGGACGTAGAGATCCGAGGATGATGCCTTCAAAAACATTGAGGCCATTATCCAGTCGATGACGCCGGGAGAAAAAGAGAACCCCGATAGCATAAATCAAAGCCGCCGTAACCGTATAGCTAAGGGCTCGGGTACCGAACTGGCCGAAGTAAACAAACTGATCAAGCAGTTTGAGGATATGCGTAAGGTAATGAAGCAAATGAGCAACCCCGCCGCTATGGCAAGCATGATGAAAAGAATGCCGAGGTAGGAAAGACACTCCTCCCTCTCGCGTGTCATTTCGACCGAGGTACGAGGGAGAAATCTTATACGAGCGATATTAACCGACTTATTGGGACGTGACGTGGAACTATAACTTTTATGTTTATATCACAACAAACCCTGATAAGTCGGTTTTGTATGTAGGGGTTACCAATGACCTTAGTCGCCGTTTGTTTGAACACAATGAAAATAAGGGAAGCAAGCAAACTTTTGCAGGAAAGTACTTCTGTTATAACTTGGTTTACTACGAACATTTCACTCACATAGAATATGCCATTCAGCGGGAAAAGGAAATAAAAAAATGGCGTAGAGAAAAGAAGACTTTATTAATAGAGTCATTAAATCCAGAGTGGCGTTTCTTAAACGGGGATGTGAGTAGTTAGCTACCTGTCTGGTGTATAAGATTTCTCCCGTTGGTCGAAATGACAGTCGGTGTGTTTTTATTACAAACAAAATAGCTTATTATTACGTAAGATAATAAAGCTATGAACAAACTGAGATTATACTTTATTGCAGGATTAACATTGGCTACACTTGCTGCCAATGCCCAATCGCCCGGTGCGGTTATTGATGTACAGCATTATGGTTTCCATATTCAGCTAAGCGACGCTACTGATAATATTAAAGGTAAAGCAGACATCCTGGTTAAGTTTTTAGCCACGCCCGGATCATTTCATATCAATCTGGTAAAAAAGGAATTAACGGCAAAGGCATGACCGTTAGCCGGGTGTTGGAGAACGGCAAGGCTGTTCGCTTTCAACAGGATAGCGACGTTGTAAACATTCATACAAAAGCCGTAGCCAATGCTACCAAAACATATACCATTACCTACGAAGGCGTCCCGGCCGATGGCCTCATCATATCAACAAATAAATTTGGCCATCGTACTTTTTTGGCGATAACTGGCCCAACCGTGCGCATAACTGGATACCCTGCGTAGACGAGCCCGCCGATAAAGCGGCCGTTGATTTTACCGTTATCGCGCCGGACCATTACCAGGTTGTAGCCAACGGATTAAAAATCAGCGAAACAGCTTTACCCGGTCAGCTTAAAACAACCCATTGGCAGGAGACGGTGCCTTTATCAACTAAAATAATGGTTATTGGCGTTGCCGATTTTGCTATCGATCACCCTAAAGATGTAGATGATATCCCGGTTTATACTTATGTATTCCCGGAGAGCGCTAACGCCGGCTTTAAAAGTTATGCTGTAGCGGGTGAGATACTGCCGTTTTATATCAAACATATTGGCCCGTATAGTTATAAAAAATTGGCTAACGTACAATCAAAAACCATATTTGGCGGTATGGAAAATGCCGGGACCATATTTTACTTCGAAGACTCACCAGAAAGCAAAGGCATAGAAGAACTAATGGCGCACGAGATTGCTCACCAATGGTTCGGTGATTCTGCAAGCGAAACAGATTTCCATCACCTATGGTTAAGCGAGGGTTTTGCCACTTATCTAACCCATTATTACCTTGAAAATAAATATGGGATAGACACCCTGAAAAAACGTTTAAGTGATGACCGCACTCTGGTAATAAAATTTGAAAAGAAACGCTACACGCCCGTTGTTGATACTACCATAAAAGCAAATTATATGCCTTTGCTAAATCCCAATAGTTATCAAAAAGCCGGTTGGTTTTTGCACATGTTACGCCGCAAGCTTGGCGATGGCGCGTTTTGGAAAGGCATTAACACTTACTACCTGAAATACCAAAACAGCAATGCTAATACAACCGACTTTCGCGAAGTAATGGAACAGATAAGCGGGCAGGACCTGAAAGCATTCTTTAAACAATGGCTAAATACCGCCGGCCATCCGGACATAGCGGTTAGCTGGAAGTACGATACAAAAACTCATGTAGTTGATTTAAAGGTCGACCAAAAGCAGAAGGTACCATATGTGTTCCCATTAGAAGTTGCAATAGATGGTAAGACCTATACAGTTAATATGACTGCTCCATCTGCAACTATGCATATAGCCGCCGGCAAAAAAACGCCGGTTATTGAGGTGGACCCAAATGTTAATTTACTGGCAGGTTTTACGGTTACCGGGAATTAAATTAAAGACTAATTATATTCGGATAACAGTCAATAGCGTTTTTTCCTAAGGGATCGAACAACTTGTTTGTCTAATACATTATTTGGCCACGGCCTTCTCAACCCTTAACCCAACATCACTCACCTCTTTCAACGGGTTATCACGCATGTTTTGCTCTATCTGGAAAATATAAGTGCCCTTAGCGGGAAATTTATAGTTGGTTTTGAAAGGTGTTTGGAAACTATACAAGTTACCGGACCCATCACCCAGCCACTCGCCGTCTGGATTAGCCAGCTTAACTTCGTAACGGGTTGCTGCCGAATGCTTATTAGGGTTGATCTGCTGAATCAACACAAACATATTCGAATACTTATAATCGGCGGTAACCCTTAGGTTAAGGTATAGGTTATACGGAATTTGTTCGTCGTCTATCTTAACCTCAAATTTTACTTTGTTGGTATAGGCCCAATTATTATTGACGATTTCGATATTCTTATCAATAACAGCATTAGGGTCTGCACAACCCGACCATGACAACATAACAAAGGCCATCATAACGGGGAAGAGATATTTAAAACCGGGTTTCATTACTTACTCTTTTGGTGGTTCGCCACCGCCGCGGTTTCCATCAGGGCGTGGGCGGTTACGGTTATTCCTGTTCTTGTTGCGATCTCTGTTTGGATTACCTCCGCCGCCTTCCGGCCTCGGGCCTTGTGGACGGGGTTGTCCGCTATTGTTATTAGTCTGCCCACCTTCCGGTCTTGGGCCTTGCGGACGAGGCTGTGCGCCGTTATTATTGGTTTGTCTCGCAGCATTTGCCGGTCGCGGCTGGTTACCATTAGGATTTACGGTCGCGTTTGGATTATTAGGATTCGGCCTGTTTTTGTTCCGGTTTTTATTTTTCTTTTTGTTGTTATTGCGGTTGCGCTCATCCAAACGGGTAAGGCTATCCTGCCCAACAACGTTTTCGTAATCAAGGGCTTTTATTACCTCTTTTTCAACCTCAACAAATACCAAAAGATCATCGGGTAATACCCCATCCTTGTTCATTTGCTGGATCTCTTTAACCCGGGCCAATGGCACAGCTATCCAGCTTTCTTCGCGCGGGTAGCTAAACCACATTTGCTTTTTAAAGATGTCTGTCTTTTGCAAGCGGGCATCGCCTTTAAGCGTTTTAAGGTAATTTACATTATCAGGGATATGCTTAAGCGCATCCATATAAGTGTCCAGCTCATAATTTAAGCAGCACTTTAATTTACCACATTGCCCGGCCAGTTTTAATGTATTTAACGACAGATTTTGATACCTCGCTGCCGAAGTTGAAACAGTTTTAAAATCCGTTAACCGGTAGAGCAGCATAGTTCGCGGCCGCAAGAGCCTATACCGCCAAGGCGGCTTGCTTCCTGCCTCATCCCTATCTGGCGCATTTCTATCCGAATACGGAAGGTCTCGGCCATTTTCTTGATCAGCTCGCGGAAATCCACGCGACCCTCGGCCGTATAATAAAATGTCGCTTTACTTTTATCGGCCTGGTAATCAACATCGCTTAACTTCATTGATAAGTTAAGGCTAAGGGCCAGCTTGCGCGCGCTATGCATGGTTTCCCATTCCATATCTTTGGCGGCTTTCCATTTGTCTACATCAGCAGGCGTAGCCCGGCGATAGATCTTCTTTAAAACATCCTCTTCTTTAACACGGCGCTTTGTCATTTGCATGCGCACCAGTTCGCCGGTTAATGATATATGGCCAATATCGTAGCCGCCGGTTGTAGCTTCAACCACAACCAGGTCGCCGTTTTCCGTAAATATTATCGTTATTTAAGAAGAACTCCTTGCGTGAGCCTTTAAATTTTATCTCGACGATTGGAAACGGCTTATAATTTACCGGCATGTCCATATGCGACAGCCAGTCGTAAACATCTAATTTACTGCATCCGTTTGTGAGGCATGAGCCATTACTTTTGCAGCCTGCCGGCGAGCATCCGCCCCCCGTTGAGCAACTTCCACATCCCATAATTTAGTTCGCTATATATTGATTCCCTTGCGGGCTTGTCTTAAGCTTTAAAAAGCTTATAATTTGTAAAGATACATCTAAAAATAAAATTTTAGGGTTTGCATTTCTTTCTACGTGATAATGTGCCTTTTCCAGCTCGGTTATAATGGCGTTATTCATAGAAATATTCATTATCGCGCTTAGTTTTTGCGCGGTTTCCAGTTCGGCAGCAGGCAAATGTACCAGCTCGCCGGCACCGGCAATTAATAAACAGCACTCCCTTATAAAGCTTATGCCGTAACGTAAAAAATTCTTTTGGTTCTCCCGACCCATCTTTGACAGCTGGTCAACAAAACCCACTATCTCTGTCCCCTTATTGCCAAAACAAAGGCGCAGCCATTGCACAAATAAGGTATGATAGTTTTTATTGTCCTGCTGTAACATTAAAAGCGCATCAGTTAAATTTCCGTTGCTTAAATAGGCAACCTCGGCAGCGGCATGTTCTGTTTGATGATGATGCGTTATCAATTCGGATTTAATATCCTCGTACCCCAACGCCGGCACTTTTATTAGTTGCGTACGCGACAGTATAGTGTTCAATATCTGGTCCTGATTTTGGGCCACCAATAAAAATAGGGTATTAGGTTGCGGCTCCTCGATAATTTTTAGCAGGGCGTTACCTTCTTTATCCAGATATTCGGGCAACCAAAGAATCAACACTTTGTAGTCAGACTCAAACGGCTTAAAGCTTAATTTTTTTATGATCTGGTGGCACTCAGCAATGTTAATGTTGGCCTGCTTATTCTCCGCGTCTAAATATCCGCGCCAAATATCCAGGTTAATATAGGGCGATGACAGGAAAGCTTCGCGCCATTGCTCAATAAAAGTAATGGCAGTATCGTCTTTATGCTTTGCGAAGAACGGATATGAAAAATGCAGATCAGGATGTGTTAACTTTTGATACTTGCGGCATGATGAACATTCGCCGCAGGAATCGTCTTCCTGCTTATCTAAACATGACAAATACTGCGCGTAAGCTACCGCCAGCGCCAAACTTCCCGATCCCTCTGGCCCTAAAAACAGCTGCGCATGGCTAACCCGGTTCTCCTTCACCGAGTTGATCAGCCGCTGCTTTATAGCGGCCTGTCCTACTATTTGTTTAAACTGCATTGGTGCAAAATAGTAATTAGATATGAGATGTGAGATATGAGAAGTGTGACATATGGGCTTTTATGACAAAAATGTGTTCGGATAAAGGTTGGCGGAGCCGAGAAATCATGATTTAATTAACCCTATATTTGAAACTATGCATCTAATCTCATATCTCACATCTCATATCTCACATCTGCTATGAGAATTATGGCTTTTGATTACGGTACCAAACGCATTGGTATTGCGGTAACAGATCCAATGCAGATCATCGCGACCGGGCTGGATACGATACACCCGAACCTGATCATCGACTTTCTTAAAAAATATATGTTAACCGAGCAGGTGGAACGCTTTGTTGTAGGCGAACCCAAACAGATGGACAACACCCCATCGCAATCGGCTCCACATGTAAAAGGTTTTGTTAATTTACTGAAGCGGACCTTTCCGGAAACTCCCATCGAAATGCTTGATGAACGTTTCACCTCAAAAATGGCCACGGCAGCCATAATGCAAAGCGGGTTTAAGAAAACAGACAGGCAGAATAAAGAAAGGGTTGATACGATATCGGCTACGATACTGCTGCAGAGCTGGATGGAGCAACGGCGATTTTAAACATTGCACTATTGTATGCTAAAAAACAAGCTTAGCACAAAACGGCTAACGACGAAGATTAGTATGACAGCGTCAATTCCGCAACATTTTCACCTACCAGGCTCCCCATAGCAACCCCCATCCCATTACACCGCACCGCGCAAAAAACATTAGGTTGTATTTGTTTAACTATGGGGTTTATGTCCTCGCCAAAACCCATGATACCGCTCCACCAGTAATCTATTTCGACATGTTGATTAGGTAGGATCATTTTATTAAGATAAGTTACCAGTTGTTGTTTAACACTCTCGGTATTACCAAAATCATAACTCTCTTCAGCCTTAAAGTTAATATTACGGCCGCCACCAAAAAGCACGCGATCATCAATATTGCGAAAATAATAATAGCCCTCGTTAAAATGATAAGTACCATTCAGCTTTAAGTTAGCGATGGGTTTGGTAACCAGCATCTGCCCACGACCGGGGATAACTTCCAATTCCGGATATAATTGTGACGCAAACGCGTTGGTCGCCAATATCACTTTTGTGGCCTTTAAATCACCATGCGAGGTGATAAGCTGTACATTACTACCTTCCGGCTTAAGTTGGTTTACGCTGCAATCATTTAAAACCAACACCCCTGCATTATAAACCTTTTGCAATAGCACCCGCATCATCTTCCCGGTATTTAACTGGCCCTCAAAGCGGTTAACTATCATTCGGCTCACCCCGGCCAAGCCAAAATCTGCAATTTTATCATTGGCGACTGCATAAATGTCAGGTTCGCCAATAGCTTGCTTTAGTAAATTGTTAAAATATGTTAATTGATCAAGGGCTTCTTCGGCTTGCTTTTGTTGGTGGTTGCCGAACAATTCATACCCACCGTTTTGCTGAAAATCAATTGCGGAATCGCCCGGTTTTGGCGCAGTAGTTGCAGTCCGCGCCATTTATAATCAACCATGCCCAATACTTCGGCTTCTGATGATCGCCCCGGGTAGCTTATTTGTTCTGAAATAGTGCCAAAGCAGGCAAATCCGGCATTTTTTGTGCTTGCGCCGCTGGGTAAAAATCCGCGCTCCAATACCAGCACTTTCAGCGTAGGTTGTTGCTTTTTCAGATGCAGCGCAGCACTTAACCCCACAATGCCGCTGCCAATGATAATTACATCAGCACTATATACAAATTCGGTTTGCTCCCAATAGGAATAGTTGTGTGGCATGGTTAATCAAAAGTAAAAATTCAAAGTCAAAACAGGGCTTTTTACTTTTGAATTTCACCTTTGACTTGACAACTGGAATGCTTTTGAAATACCTGTTTCATACAATTTAACATTCATTTTAAACAAGATAAGAACATGGGATCAGCACGGTTATTAATGATCGTAATATTTATAGTAAGCTTAATTGTGCAATGGCGCTTTAAGAGCAAGTTCAAACAATATTCGGAAATTGGTTTACAATCCGGTATGTCGGGGCAGGAAGTGGCCGAACGGATGCTGCGCGATAACGGCATTTACGATGTGCAGGTAATATCGGTAGAAGGCCAGTTAACCGACCACTACAACCCCGAAAATAAAACCGTAAACTTAAGCCCTGATGTTTTTACAGCCGCAGTGTTGCTTCGGCAGCAGTAGCAGCGCATGAGTGCGGGCACGCGGTACAACATGCACGGGCCTATAGCTGGTTAAACCTGCGCAGTACTTTGGTGCCGGTAACTAATGTAGCATCAACCATAGTCCAGTTTACGTTGTTTATTGGAGTAATGCTGTTAGCGTTTGCGCATAATCCTTTGGTGCTGCTTATCGGAGTAGCCGGGTTGGCAGTAATAACGGTGTTTGCCTTTATTACCCTACCGGTAGAGTTTGATGCCAGCAACCGCGCTTTAGCCTGGTTAAATAACAACTACACCGTAATGCAAACCAGCGAAGAGCATCAGCAAGCCAAAGATGCCCTATGGTGGGCCGCTATGACTTATGTGGTTGCTGCATTAGGCTCGTTAGCTACGTTGTTGTATTATGCGTCGATGTTGAACAGGCGTGATTAAGAGTTAAGAAGCAAGAGTCGAGAATAAAGACTTAATCATAAAAGCAAAAGCCAGTTTGAAATTCAAACTGGCTTCTTTATATCTTATTTCTTGGCTCTTAATTCCTAATTCTACCAAGCCTAATTCAACCTATAAGGCGCTATCAAATAAAACTCGGGAATTTGTACATCAAACCTGGCGTTATCCATCAGGCGCATCATTTGGTATTCGCCTTTCATGCTGCCCATATCTGTTTTTAGGTTACAGCCTGACACATACTCGTGCGAGCTACCCGGCTCAATTACCGGCTGCAAGCCAACTACACCTTCTCCCTCAACCTCGCGCTTGGCACCGTTCGAATCAAAAATATACCAGTGGCGGCTCATCAGGCGTACTGCGTAGCTGCTCATGTTTTCAATATTTACTTTATAAGCAAACATAAAATGGTCGTTCCCCGGGTTTGAGTACTCCGGCTGATAAATAGTTTCGACAGAAACTTTGACCCCTTCTGTTATAAATGTAACCATATTAATAGTGTCGTTTAATCAATATAAACCCTGCTACTTCAAAAACTAAGCCATATTAATGGCATAATTTTCAGCAATATATATCTTTTAATGAAAAAGAAAAAAAATTGAAATGTTAAATTTCTATAGCAGATACGGAATTTTCGAACCTTGGGTTGTGTTCGATCTCATGTAATATGTCTTCCAACTCCTCAAAAGTGCCTGCTGTTACCAGCTTCATACGGTATTCTTTAAAGTTATCAATCCCCTTAAAATAGTTAGAATAATGCCTGCGCATCTCAAAAACGCCCGTTTTTGGGCCTTTCCATTCTATTGATTTTACCGGTGGGTACGGCAGGCGTCGATCCGCTCGGCAAAAGTTGGTTTGTCGGTGTTCGCCGGTTTTAAAGTAATGTTTTATCTCTCTGAAAATCCATGGGTAACCAATAGCAGCTCTGCCAATCATCATGCCATCTACGCCATATTCAAGGCGCCAGGCTGCCGCTTTTTCAGGCGAGTCGATATCACCATTGCCAAAAATAGGGATCTGGATCTGAGGGTTCCTTTTAATCTCGCGGATCAGGGACCAGTCGGCCGAGCCTTTATACATCTGCGCGCGGGTGCGGCCATGTATGGTTAAGGCTTTTATGCCAACATCCTGCAAACGCATGGCAACTTCCTGCACGTTTTTGGTGTTATCATCCCAGCCCGGCGCGGTTTTAACTGTTACGGGTAGGTGGGTGGCTTCCACAACCGCTTTGGTCATGGCTACCATTTTATCAATATCCTGCAGCAAGCTTGCCCCTGCACCGCGACAAGCCACATTTTTAACCGGGCAACCATAGTTGATATCGATCAGATCAGGACCTGCCTGCGATGAGATTTCGGACGCTTCACGCATATGCTCAATATCGCTGCCGAAGATCTGGATGCCTATAGGACGCTCATACTCAAAAATATCAAGTTTCTTGCGGCTTTTGGCAGCGTCACGAATCAACCCTTCAGACGAGATAAACTCGGTGTACATCATATCCGCGCCATGCTGTTTACATACGTAACGGAAAGGCGGATCGCTCACATCTTCCATCGGTGCCAGCAGCAGCGGGAACTCTCCTAAATCAATATTTCCTATTTGTACAGACATGGCTTATCTTTAACCGCTGCAAAAATACGAATTTAAAGCCAAATGATAAAAAACACTACTGCACAGGCACATCCATCCTTACAATTTGTAATATTTATAGGTATAACCATAGGCATTATTGGTGTCGGTTATTTAGCAGGGGCGGCTATCGTTATAGGGTTATATGGGATTGACACCTTATTAGCCATCTCCAAATTAAACTTCACTAATCCAAACGTAGCCAATGCGTTATGGATAATACAGATACTAAGTACCACCCTTCCTATTTTTGTTGCGTCGGTTGTTTTTGCCTATTTTATTGTAAAAAACCCAAAGAGTATTTAAAACCAACTTCCAATATACCCGGCTTATTATGGTTAGTTGTTTTTTGCGTGATGGTGATATCAACGCCGTTAATTGAGTGTTTAAGCAACTTTAACCAACGGCTGCAATTACCCCATTTTTTAGATGGTGTGCAGCGATGGATGCGCGAAACCGAGGACCCGGGGCCAAAAGCTTACAGCCGTATTGCTGAAAATGAAAACCATCTCAAGTATGATATTTAAACTAATAGTTGTTGGTTTGCTAACAGCTATTGTTGAAGAATGTATGTTTAGGGGTTGCATACAAACGATATTTACCAAGTGGACAAAAAACTATCACGCTGCTATTTGGGTAACCGCGGCTTTGTTTAGCGCCTTCCATATGGAGTTTTTTGGCTTTTTACCAAGGATGATGCTGGGTGTACTGTTTGGCTATTTTGTAGTTTGGAGCGGCAGTATCTGGACAGCCGTTTGGGGCCATTTTATAAATAATGGCACTGCTGTTGTGGCAAGTTATATGTACCAAAATAAAATGGTAAAGATAAATCCTGAAGATCAGCATATATTTAATTGGGGCAGCTATCTGTTTAGCCTGATAATTGTATTATTTTTGCTGTACCTGTACCGTTACATCGCTACGGGCAAGGTAAAAACACCCGTGGTTTAAATGGAGAAAAACTGGATCAAAATTTTTTCGTCGGCTGATTTTTACAGATCGGAGATCATAAAGCAGGTGCTTTGTGAGCACCAGATTGATGCGGTATTATTAAACAAGCAGGCTTCTTCTCACCGCGATTTTGGTGATGTCGAGGTTTATATACACCAACAGGATTTTAGTCACGCCATTGAGGTGATGATCCTGAACCAGATTTAAATATGAGAATACGCGCCATAACGGGCTTCTTTTTTATTATTGTGATGCTCGGTTCTTTACTACTGGATCATGATGTATTCGGAGCATTTTACTTATTGTTAAGCAGCTATTGTTTATGGGAGTTTTACGGGCTGATAAAAAAGGCCGGCTTTAAGCCCAATTTAACAACCGGCCTGTTAAACGGCGCTTTTATATATATCGTGTTTGCGTTGATAACTTACCCGGGCGAGAATGATTACCATAAGCTGCTATTCCTGTTGCCTGTTACGCTTAGCACCATATTTATACAAGAGCTGTTTACCAAACATACCGCGCCCTTTACCAATATTGCATACACATATTTGGGATTGATATTTACTATTATCCCTTTTACCTTCTTCCACGCGCTGGCTTATGTTGGCGGTACATTTAACTTCCATTACCCTATGGCGTTTTTATTAATGCTTTGGGCCAATGATACCGGGGCATATTTAGTGGGCAGCAAACTGGGTAAAACCAAATTGTTTGAGCGCCACTCGCCTAAAAAAACACGGGAGGGCTTAATTGGGGGTATCCTCATTACGGCATTAGCCGCACGGGGTATCAGCCAGTACTTTGCTGATGTAGCTTTAGCGCATTGGATCTGGATAGGCCTGCTCATAAGCTGTTTTGGCACTACCGGCGATTTGATAGAATCTATGTTTAAACGGAGCATCGATGTTAAAGACTCGGGCGGGATACTACCCGGCCATGGTGGCTTGCTGGATAGGTTCGACGGATTATTAATTGCCGCACCAATTGTTTATACCTATTTATACTTCATTGTAAATTCGTAATTTTGCTTATATGAAAAAAATGACTTTCCACAAAGAGGGGTATACATCGCTTGCATTATGTATCTTATTCATCTTTGTTTTAAATGCTGTTATACAGTTTTATGACCTGCCTGCGGCTGTACGATGGATAGGTTATATCCTGTCATTTGTACTGTTTGTTATTATCGTTCAATTTTTTCGCAACCCGCATTTTGATATTTCGCAGGATGATAAAGTTGTATTATGCCCTGCTGATGGAAAAGTTGTTGTAATTGAAGAAACTACCGAAACCGAGTTTTTAAAAGATAAGCGCATCCAGTTATCTGTTTTCATGTCGCCGGTAAATGTGCATGTTAACCGCCACCCTATAAGCGGCGTTATTAAATATTTTAAATATCACCCCGGTAAATATTTGGTTGCCTGGCACCCAAAATCCTCTACCGAAAATGAGCGCACCACTGTTGTTACCGAAAATAAAGTCGGCACACAGGTACTGTTCAGGCAAATTGCCGGGGCTTTGGCCCGCCGCATTGTTTGGTATGTAAAAGAAGGAGATAAAGTTGAGCAAGGCGATCAGTTTGGGTTCATCAAATTTGGCTCAAGGGTTGACTTGTTTTTACCATTAGGTTCAAAAATAAACGTAGAAATTGGCGAGGTAGTTAAAGGCGGCCAAACCGTATTAGCAGAATTACCGGCATAAATGCCATTTCAGCAAGACGCGAGTAGAAATCTTATACCATTCGCAAAAATCGATCGTACAAGATTTCTCACTACGTCTAACAACCAATCCCTTTATTTATTATAAAAAGTATCCAGCATTATATACCTTTTCGCATTCTTTTCGGTCTGCGATTTACTTTCGGTATCAATAACCATAACCTTAGGGATACTGCTTTGCAGGCCATACCAGGTTGGCAGACCCGGGCCGTTTGGGTTGCCTGTTTTAACAAAGTTCACAAAAAGTTTTGCATGGTTTCTGAAGCTTTATAATCGTCGGCTGTCCAAGCGTAAACTTTATTGGTTGACAGGTTACCCAGTGCATATTCAATATCCGACGCATGCGACGCGCCTATGGAGTGATCGACAGTACCCGCCGGTGCATTAACCATCACCGGGCGTTTTTTAGCAAACAGGTAACGGTAAACCGGGTGACCATTGGTTTTGCTATGCAGATCAATAAACTTCCGAGGTAGCATAAGCTATAAAGCGGTCTGATGCCGGGTCGGTTGCTACCTGTAACACATCGGCATCTGTATTGGCCGGGTATACTTTCAGGATATCTTCGGTGCGGTCGCCATATAGTTTTTGCACTGCGGCTTTATAGTTCTCAACCGTTGGTTCGGCCCTGCCTAATACATTGCCGGCGCCAACTTCGGCGGTGGTCCAGCCGGCCAGTAACGGCACATCCATTTGCCTGCCGGTAGAGAATATCGCTTGCGGAGATTCGGGCAGGAAATAACCATCAATAGTGGTTGGGAAATATCCGCGGGTTGATAATTTTAATAAAGTATCGGCAGAAATTTTGCGCAGGTCGACTAAAGATTTCGCGTTAATCTCTGTCGCAAATTTAACCCCGTTCTCCTCAGCTTTCGCCAAAGGCACCGGCGTCAGGTTACCCGGGGAACGAGCCGCTTTCGCCTATCGCGCCAACAAATAAGCCTTTTGATAAGGGTGATGCGACCTGCCCGCAGACAGACATGGAACCTGCCGATTCACCGGCTATCGTTATCTTATTCGGGTCGCCGCCAAAAGCTGTGATATTTTTCTTAACCCATACCAGCGCAGCATGCTGATCAAGCAAACCATAATTCCCTGATGCATGATGAGGAGATTCGGCCGTTAATTCCGGATGTGCCAAAAATCCAAATATGCCTAAGCGATAATTTATCGTAACGGTGATAATTCCTTTTTTAGCCAGCGCCTCCCCATCATAACGATATTCTGAACCATCGCCCGCATTAAATCCTCCACCATAAAAATAAACCAGCACCGCTAATTTTTCTGTTGATGATTTTGCAGGCGTCCAAACATTCAGGTACAGGCAATCTTCGCTTTTGCCATCGCTCCTAAACATCATATCGCTATATATTGCGCGCTGCATAGCCTGCGGGCCAAAATGATCTGCCTTGCGTACGCCTTTCCAGTTTAACGGGGCTTGTGGTTCTTTCCAACGCAGGTCGCCCACGGGTGGCTGCGCAAACGGGATACCTTTATAAGATACCACACCGCTTGCTTCGGTAACGCCTTGCAATACGCCATTGGCTGTTTTAGCCTGTTGCGCGTAAGTTTGTGCGCCCAACAGGGTCAACATTAAAACAAATATCTTTTTCATAATAACTCAGGTTGGAAAATACTGGTTAAACAAATCTACTATTACCAAACATAGGTAGCAACTGATGCTGCACTTAATTGCGCTGTCACTGTTTTATCCTTGTAAACGATTTTAAAAGTTTGTACCGATTTGCCTTTGTTGGCAACAACTAAAACCGTCCTGCCATTCGGCGTAGTAAAAGCTACGTCAGACAGGCCATCAGGTAATGTACTCTCTACCCTCACCGAATTTGGCGGAACAAACTTTGACACATGTCCAATGGTATAATAAGCCAAGTTACGGCTTACCTTATCGCCATCAATAGTAATAGCACCCTGGCAGCTGGCGCAGCCGCCGTTATCGGTATGCGGTTTATTTTGCGGATCGGCAGCTATGTTCCATAGGATCACATTACGGCTCCAGTTGCGGGTGGCGCCAATAACTATCCGTTCGGTAGGGTTAGCTACATTAAAATCGTTACGGCTTACGGCCATCATCTCGGTAAAATAAAGGTCCTTATTAGGGAAGGCCTTATGCACCTTGCTCATTGCGGTAATTGGCCCGGCATATAGGTGAAAGCCTGAGCCAGCTATATATTGATTGGCACCCGGGTCGGTAAGGATAGAAATTGGGTATTCCGGCGCGTCGCAATTATGGTCGTATAAAATAATTTTAGTGTTAATACCTGCCGCTTTAAAGCTCGGCCCGAGGTTGTTTTTTATGAACTTCAACTCTTCCTTTGCCAGGGGAACTGGTTGCTTGGCGTATTGCCATCATTAAACGGTTCGTTTTGTACGGTAATTGCATCAATGGTAATACCATGCTTTTTCATCTCCCGAATATATTTTACAAAGTATCGCGCATAAACATCGTAGTATTTATCCAACAACCTGCCGCCCCGGATATTATGGTTTGATTTCATCCACAAAGGCGGCGACCATGGCGAACCCGGGATCTTAATATTGGGGTTAACCGACAGGATCTCTTTTAATACCGGTATTACATCCTGCTCATCTTCTTTCAAGGTGAATTTCTCAAGGTTCATATCGGTTTGGCCGACAGGGATATCATCATAAGAGAACGTATGATCATTCAAATCAGACGAACCAATGCTTAACCGCAGGTAACTGATGCCTACATCGTTAGGCCCCGAGCCAAATAGTTCCTGTATAATTTTTTTACGCTCGGCTGCCGACATGCGGATCATATTTTGCGCGCTGCCGCCGGTAAGTGCAAAACCAAATCCATCAACCGACTGGTATTTTTTAGCCGGGTCAATCGTAATAACAGGCACGTTATCACTGGTGCCCGCAGTAAAAGTTAATGGCGCCTGTTTGGTCAGCAACGCTGATTTCTCATTATTTGTTAACCACCAGTTCACAGCGTTTTGCGCGTAGCATAACGAATTAAGCAGCAAACCGCCTGATAGCAATAATAGTCTGGAGGATTTCATAATTTGGTTTCTTAGGCCTAAAGTACAAAATCTTAAGGGTTTAAGCGTAGATTATATAACAGCCGGGTTGGTTACCCCACCTATTATAATAATAGCCGGATGCGTTAGTTGCTTACTTTCGGCCAATGCTGTCAGATCTTTCACCGGGCCCTTTACAGATTTTTGTTTACTTGTTGAAGCATGCTGAATAATAGCGGCCGGTGTATCGCCAAGCCCGGCGTCTATATAAGTGGCGGCTATGGATGCCAGTTGTTTCATCCCCATATATATTACTACGGTAGCGTTGCTTTGCATAGCCAGTCGCAAGTCGGCAGATAGGGTACCGTCTTTTTTTGTACCCGTAACCACCCAGATACCTTCGCTTACTGCGCGGTGTGTAAGCGGGATATCCTCTAACCCTGAGGCCTGCATACTGGTAATACCCGGTATATAATAGGTTTTAATGCCCTGTTCACGGGCGAATAGTATTTCTTCGAACCCGCGGCCAAATATAAACGGGTCGCCGCCCTTTAGGCGCACAACGCTGCCTTTACTAAAAGCAAAGTGCTTAATTAAACTGTGGATCTCTTCCTGTGAAGTATATTTTCCGTAGGGTTGTTTGCCCACGTAGATCTGCTCGCAATCCGGCGGGGTAAGGTTCAGCAATTCGCTATTAGCCGGGTTATCATACAATACCACTTTGGCCTGTTGCAAAATTTTATATCCTTTAACCGTAATTAGTTCCGGGTCGCCGGGGCCGGCGCCTAAAACATATAAATTGGGCTGAGGAGGGGTATTTGTCATAATTATACCGACTTATTAAAAAATCAACGATTTATATGACCAAAGTAACAACAATCAGGGCTTATTAAACCAGATATGTGCAATAAAATTATAAGGCGTGAGTAAAAATAAGATAGCCGTCTACGCTATATCCTCGGTTAGTTTTACAAGCTGCCCCGGGTTTGCAATAGAAATACTTTTACCAGACAGCACCAGCAGTCCTTCGCTTATCAGTTCGTTGATTACCCGGAAAACAGTTTCGTAAGTGGCGCCCGAGTATGATGCCAGTCCTGGCGGCTCAGTTCGATATTTATAAAACCATCGCTGGTTAAGCCAAACTGGTCCTGCAGCATAATTAAAGCCTCGGCAACGCGCCCTTTAACCGGCATATGGGCGGGTTGCGCATTTTCCGTTCGGATACGCGCAGATCATGGGCGAAAAACATTAACAGATTGAAGGTGAAATCGGCGTTAACTTTTAATGTCGCCTCAAAAAACTCCATATCAACATAGCTTACAATGCCTGCCTGCACCGCAGTTGCCGATATAGCATAAGTGCCATTACCTCCCAACGCGCGATGCCCGAATATTTCGCCCTCTTTGGCAAACCTTAAAATAAGCTCTTTATCTGCTCCCCAGCGTTTGTGAACTTTTACAATCCCGGTATTTACAAAGAAAATCCCGTTTACAGGGTCGCCTTCTTTAAAAATAACCTCGCCCTTTTTTACTTTATAGTTTTTTTGTGCGCTAAAATTGCCGGAATCCATTCTTTAATGCAGCCGGAACACAAAAAACAACCTTTTTCATTATCGGGCAGGGTTATTTTTTTCATTTTTTATTAATAAGATCAGTTAATAACACAATATTAATCAATTTTAAATTAGCTTTCATCAAATTATTAATAGTTTTTACAACTTTATAGAAAAATATTACAATAATTTAATAATTTTCTTTCTGAAATTACATTTAATGTAAATTACATTAGCTAAATTTATAAAAAACAACACAAATTAGGTTTTTCTTTCCTGCAGGAAAGAAAAATAAGTTTTACGTATAAGATGGCCTATTGTTACTTAACAATAGGCTTATTTTAAACAAGGTTATGTGCAGGCAGATAGGAGTTGGCGCCTTACTAATCTTTTACCGCATCAACTATTAATGATGTATAGCCTAACTTGCCGCCACGGTTTCTTGGGTCGAACCTGCGCGATCGGTGGATCATGCCCCGTCGAGTGTCCAGTCGGTATAATTAAATTTTCCGTTCTCATCCCAATATTCCAAAAGCTCCACCCTAAAGCCTGCTTTCTCCGTGCGGGCCTTCATTACGTCGTAGGTATATAATATTTTATGATCGTCGGCGCCAATACCGGTACCCCCAACACGCACCCATTCAATATATTCTTTGTCGGGATTATTACCATCGGGCACAGCTATGCGCAGGCGGCCACCTTTTGCCAACCAATTATAACAGTTTTGGTTCGACAGGCGGGTTTCCTCATCAGGGATGTGCTCCCAAACGTGCTCGGCCAGGGATATTGGTTAGGCGCTCATCGCCAAAAAGGCGTTGCCAGTCTGATGCTTTACTTGCATCCAGCGCGTCATATTCAGATAAGATCCACTCTTTCCCCAGTTTAATTTTTGATGAGCCAATGGTAAGCTTCCTTTTTTAAGAACATTAAAATTGAACTTAATATCCAACGTTCCTATCATCCTCATTAAAATATGCTTTATCATATTGGGTACTACTTTATCTGGTGCGGTTTTGCAGGTTCAATAATAGGCATTTTTTATTACCCTTTTGAAACAGAAAACTACTTTTCGCTACCCTCTTATTATCTAAAAATTATGGCGGATTGAAAATTAAAAAATATTGTTAACCATTAGTATATTTGTTTCGCAGTCGTATTAATTCGCTGTCCCTTAATGTCTAAACTAATCACGCTAAATAGTTTTTTTATTTCCGTATGGCTCCCGGTAAGCGTATCGGCATGCAATAACTCCGGCGATCCGTTAATCAATAAGCAACCCACCCACGGCTACACTTCCGAAATTAACAAGCTGATAGCTGCCGGTAGCCGCGTAGAAAGTACCAGTAACGATTCATTACAACTAATCGCCGCCAGGCTATATGAGATAAATAAGGCATCGGACAGTAAACAGGCGTTGGTTTATGCCGAGCTGTTTGAAACAAAATACTACTGGCAAGGCGCCGATCATAAAAAGGCAATGACCACGCCATAAAATGCCCGGCCGATGCTGAAAAATACAATATAAGGCCCGCGCTCTCGCATATTTATAGCACAATTGCCAATCTACACAAAGAAACCACAAACTACACCATGGCTTTTAAGGCGGCCGAAAGTGGCTTAAGGGCGGCGGTAGCTAATAAAGACTCTTCACAAATCATTGCATTGCTAAGTTTAAAGGCCATGTTTACCCGCGCAGTAAGCCTGGGCGGGGGACGGCCCGGTCCTGATAAAAGCATTGATTTAAACCCGGCGGCATTGAAAATTGCCGAATCTAATCCGAAGTATGAGCGCCTCCGGATCCGCTTTTATGATAACATTTGCCAGTATTATAAAGACCAGCGCGATTTTGCCAAAGCCTACTATTATGGCAATAAGGGTGTTGAGCTGGCCACCAAATACAATCAGCAACGATCATTAACCTACGCTTATTCTGGCTGGGCCAGGCTAATTATTTTGAGGGTAAACATGCCAAAGGTATTGCATTGCTGGATTCGGCGCTAAAGATTGCTACCCGATTAAAAGAGCCCTATCGCATAATGGAGATCCATGGTCACATTTATGATTGTTACATCTCAACCAAAGATTATAAAAAGGCATTAGCCCACTATACCCGCATGCGGGTGATGCGCGACTCGCTTAAAGTATTGGATAATGTTAAACAGATAAGCGAGCTTCAGGTAAAATACGAAACCGCAAAAAAGGACAACGAAATAAGCCAGTTGAATGACAAGGCCCAGATGGATGCCCTGCAACGGAACGCTATTATTTTGGTGCTGATTTTACTGGTGACTATAGCGGTATTGTTTTATGTCAAGGAAAAAAAACGGAAGGACCTTTTAATATCAGAAAAGCTTTTACTTGACGAGGAGTTGAAAAACGCGGGCCTTGAATTACTGTATTTTACAGAGAACCTTAAACAAAAAAACGAGGTTATAGAAAAATTTAAAGCCGAAATAGAAAACTTACAACTGCAACACATTAGCACGGCCGACAGGGAAAACCTTGACAATTTGATAAAGGCCCACATCATGACCGATGAAAACTGGGACAGCTTCAAAAAACTATTCGCAAAAGTACATACAGGATTTTTTGACGCAATAAAACAAAAGTTCCCAAATATCACTGCTACCGACGCACGGATACTGTCGTTAATTAAATTGCAGCTCAGTAATAGTGAAATGGCAAATATGCTGGGTATTACCGTTGAAGGGGTAAAGAAATCAAAACAACGCCTCCGTAAAAAAATAGACCTTAATAAAGACGAAAGTATTGAAGCCATTGTTGCTGCAATATAGCGAAGTATAACTTGCTATGTCCACCCCGAAACCGCTTAAAATACACTAAAAATATATTCGCTGTCCGGGCCGGGCTTTTGTTTATTTGTCCATTATTTGTCCACAGCCAAAATAGTGCAAACTTTACTTTATACGTTATTTTTACATAATAGTTAAGCCCCTGTTATAGTAGCCGCAACGCTCTAAAAGTTTATAACCTCCCAAATTAATACTAAATAATGTTAAAACTGAACATTTTTATTGTTGAAGATTCGCCGATAATAGCGGCCGGGCTTAAACACCTTGTGGGCAGGCTTGGGCATACTGTGGTTGGTATATCCGAATCATATGAAGATGCAATAGTTCAGTTAGAACTTAGTAATATAGATATGGTTATTACCGATATTATGCTTAGCGGCGAAAAGAACGGCATTGACACGGGCGCTTATATCAAAAAGCACTTCAACATCCCGGTGATCTATCAATCATCAATTACCGACACCACTATTATATGCGACGCTATGCGTACAAAGCCAATTGCTTATTTGGTAAAACCGGTTAGCCGTGTTGAATTATCAACAGCTTTATTAGGCGTAGAGGCTGCCTAACTCCAAAGTTTAAATATTTATTTGCTATCCTGATCTGCCTTAATAGTTGCAGCCAGCTTTTCAACGCTCATATCTATACCGTTTACAATATGGGTAGCCTGCTCATAAAAGCTTTCGCGCTCGGCTAGCTTTTCGGCAATAAAAGCAACCAGTTCATCCCCATGTAACCCGGCAATTAAGGGGCGGGTAGTTTTGCCCTTGTCTAATCGCTCGGCCAGTGTTTTAGGCGATAGCTTGATATATAGTGTTTGCCCATTTGCACCCATCCACTCCATATTATCAAAAAAACAGGCAACCCACCACCTGTTGATACGACTACATTCTCAGGGTACCCGGTATCTTTTAATATAGATGATTCTAAGCGTCTAAATGCGTCTTGCCCATGCCGGTCGAAGTATTCAGCTATGGTCATACCCACCTTATCTTCCAATACATGGTCAAGGTCTATAAACTCATAGCCCAGATGGTTAGCTAGTTTGCGGCTCCGGGTAGTTTTGCCGCATCCCATAAATCCCACAAAAATATCTTCATTTTAATTTTACTCTTGGGTCAATCCAAACATAAATAACATCAACCAAAATATTTATCACCACAAAAATAAAGGCAATAAATAATATGGAACCCATTACTACCGGGAAGTCAGACATCTCTAACGCGTTAACCGTAGTTTTGCCCAGCCCATTATAGCCAAACACATACTCCACAAAAAACGATCCCGCCAGCAACGAGGCAAACCAGGTGGCAATAGCGGTAATAACCGGGTTAAGGGCATTTTTTAAAGCATGCCGGTAAATAATGGTATTGTTATTTAATCCCTTTGCTTTAGCGGTACGGATATAATCCCGCCCAACACGTCTAACATGGCGTTACGGGTAAGCTGTACAATTATAGCCAACGGTCTAAAGCCCGGGGTAACCATGGGCAGTATCAAATTTTTCCGTGTAACTACTTCGCCCTTAAACGGGTCATAACTATATAAGCTGCCCGACATATTCAAGCCCGTATATTTACTTAACACAAAGCCAAAAAGCCATGCTACTATAATGCCCGCGAAAAACGACGGGGCCGAAATCCCTAATGTTGAAAAAGCCAGTGCCGACCGGTCTATCCGGTGTCTTTATGTACCGCGCTTATTATCCCCAAAAATACGCCTATCAAAATGGCAAACAGCATAGCTGTTGTAGCCAATATTAACGTATTGGGCACCACCTCTAAAAGCAAGGACACCACGTCTTTACTGGTTTGGTATGACCTGCGAAGGTAGGGCCACTTTAACGCTACCACCCTATATTGCGATACGGCGAATATCTTTACATAATGATAGCGTTGCTGCTCGGCACGTGTATTTAAATGTATGCCAATAGCCGACAGGTCATTCATATAATAGGCAAACTGCACCGGCAGGGGTTTGTCCAGCCCAAACTCTTTACGCACGGTTTGTAATGATTGCACATCGGCACGCTGGCCCTGAGTCATGCGGGCAGGGTCCACCGGTAATATATTAAACAGGAAAAACACTACCACCACAATACCCAGCATTACTGCCGAGCCATAAAAAAACTTGCGGATAAGGTAGCTGATCATTTATTGCTTCAAAAGTATTCTTTAGCCAAATGGTCATAATCAGGCACGGTGTGGAAATGCCATTTGTTAACTATGGTTCCGTTTTTCAGCAAAATTATACCGGGATTGGCACGGACCATCGATTTTAAAGGCACCCCATCAGCATAAAATATCTCGCTGATCAGCCGGTGCTTTTTTGCAAATGCAGCAGCATCTGCAGCCGAATTTGACGTAAGCAAAATGGTGCGTGTATTAAAATTTTGTGTAAGGTTTGCAGCCAGCGCGTTTAAACGGTTAATGGCGCTTGTATCTGTTTTTTTCAAATCATATGCTACAATTACCAAGCTATAAAACGGGTTGCTTAGCAGCTCTTTCGTGTAATCGGTACGTTGGGCATCCCGGATAGAAAGGTCAGCTATTTTAGGCGTAAAACCTTTTTCACCAACCTGCTTTCAGGTTCGCCTGTCACCTGCCAGTTGGTATCTTTCCATATGCCCGACTTGATATACTCCTTATCGGTCATGGTTTTGGCTTCGCCGGATTTTTTATTTTTTAAGCTATAGGTCAACTCATACTCGTCGGGCATGGCGCCGGGTGGGGTTTTCATCTCGTCGGGGATGTTGGCGCCAATTTTATAAGGCAAAAAATCCACCACCGGCGAAAAGCTATAGGTAAAACAACCAAAGCCTACCGCAAACACCATAGATAACATTAATAAACGCTCGCCTGTCTCTTCGCTAAATAGTGGTGTTATGCTTTCTTTGTTTTTAAACAGCACCACAATCAGCAGCAGCAACGCCAGGTCCTTGCTGAATGATTGCCACGGTGTTAACGGTATAGCGTCGCCAAAGCAGCCGCAGGTTTGCACCACTTTAAAAAATGCCGAGTAAAATGTTAAAAACGAAAAGAATATGATGATCAGCAACAAGCCCCGGGCCACCAGCTTTTTATAAACACCTATTAACAGCGCGAACCCCAATATCATTTCCATAGCGCAAAGCAATATGGCAAAGCATAAGGCTAAGCTATCTAAGAATGTGATGTGGAAAACTTCGAAATACTCCTGGAGCTTATAGGAGAACCCCAACGGATCGTTAGCTTTTATAAGGCCCGAGAAGATAAACAGCAAGCCTACGCTAATCCTACAGAACCATATTAAGCCGTTTTTCATTTTACGTCCAGTTTAATCAATGCAAATACCGAATAGTTTAAAATATCCCGGTAGTTGGCTTTTATCCCTTCTGATGCCGGGGTTAGGCCCTTATTGTCTTCAATTTGTTTTACCCGCAGCAGCTTCATCAATATCAGGTCGGTTAATGAGCTAATGCGCATATCGCGCCAGGCCTCGCCATAATCATGGTTTTTGGCAAACATCAGCTCTTTGGTTTCATTAACCTTTTCGTCAAATAACCGGCCTACATGGTCGGGCGCCAATTCAACCGGGGTTTCAGCATCGCATTCTAACTGCATCATAGCTATAACACAATAGTTTACTATGCCAATATACTCGCCGGTAATATCTTCGCCAACTTTTGATATCTTTTTCTCTTCAAGCGTACGGATACGCTGCGCTTTGATAAAGATCTGGTCTGTGATGGATGCTAAACGCAAGATGCGCCAGGGCGGTACCATAATCATGCGTTTTCTTCATGAAAAGGTTTTTGCAAACATTAATTACGGCTTCGTATTCGGCTGCAGTATTATTCAAATCTTTGTATCATAGTGAAATACTTTACAACATTAAGCGATAGCAGGGCCGTTTTCAATCCCTTTGATGCTCCAAATAAGGTGTCGCTTATTCAATTAATTATGGATTATGATTTTGCTTTAAGTAGACTTACCTTTATCAGCTCATAACAATGGCTAAAGATACATTTTTTCATAAAAAACTGACGCTAAACGCCGGCGGTAAACTCATTGATTTATCCACACCCAAAGTAATGGGCATAATTAACCTTACGCCCGATTCTTTTTATGCCGATAGCCGCCAACCTGCTGTAGCCGATGCGCTGCGGCAAGCCGAAAAAATGCTGGCCGATGGTGCCACTTTCATTGATCTTGGCGCTTATTCTTCACGCCCCGGTGCCGATGACATTTCGGTACAGGAAGAAACGGACAGGCTCCTGCCGGTTGTTGAAGCTATTGTTAATAGTTTTCCTGATGCGCTGTTATCTATAGATACCTTCCGCGCCCCGGTTGCCGAAGCAGCTGTTAAAGCCGGGGCACATATTATTAATGACATTTCGGGCGGGCAATTAGACGCCGACATGTTTGCTACGGTTGCGCGGCTGCAGGTGCCGTACATCCTGATGCACATGAAAGGCGACCCCAAAACCATGAATAGCCTCGCCCAGTATGATGACGTATTTAACGAGGTGCTGGATTATTTTACCGCACGCTATCAACAATTAAAAACCTTAGGCGTAAATGATGTGATACTTGACCCGGGGTTTGGATTTGCCAAAAAGCCGGAGCATGGTTACGCGCTGCTAAACCGGTTAGAGGAGTTCGACCAGCTGGGCCTGCCTATGTTAGTTGGCGTATCCCGCAAAAAAATGATCTACAGCCTGTTAGGCGGCACCGCTGCCGACGCTTTAAACGGCACCACCGTACTAAATACCATCGCCCTAACCAAAGGGGCCAATATTTTAAGGGTGCATGATGTAAAAGAAGCGATACAAGCCGTAAAGCTGACTGGTTATTTGCATAACAATATATAACTTAGCAACATGCCCGCAGGGCTAACCTTAATATAACCTGTTAATTCATGAAAAAGTTAGCCTATTGGCCAGTGTATTTTGCGCATGTGCGGCTGTTGCCTGCTTATTAGCCTGGAAAGAAAAACCAGTGCCGGTAAAGCAAAAGACGGCCAATCGCCCCAACATTATTATCATATTAACCGATGATATGGGTTTTAGCGATGTTGGCTGCTTTGGCGGTAATTTTGTACCCACGCCTAATATAGATCGTATAGCAAAAAACGGACGAAAGTTTACCCAATATTATAGCGCGGCCCCTATCTGTTCGCCATCGCGGGCGGGGATGTTAACCGGCATGAACCCGGCAAGGTGGAACTTCTCTACCTTCCTTGATAATAAGAAACATAATAAAAATGCAGAACAGGCCGATTTTCTTGACCCGGGTGCCCCATCTATCGCCCGCATTTTCAAAAACGCAGGCTATGCTACCGGCCATTTTGGTAAATGGCACATGGGTGGCGGCCGCGATGTAAAAACGCGCCGGGCTTTGAACAATATGGTATTGATGAACATAACAGCACTTATGAAAGCCCCGACCCAGATCCGCTGTTGACGGCTACAAACTGGATCTGGTCGGACAAGGACAGCATTAAGCGCTGGGACCGTACCAAATACTTTGTAGATAAAACCACGGCTTTTATGCAAAAGCACAAGGGTCAGCCCTGCTTCATCAATCTTTGGCCGGATGATGTGCACACTCCACGGGTACCGCGCAAGGAAACCGAATACACCGGCAAATATCCCATGAATCCCGAGGAGGAAGCAGCTTTTAAAGGCGTGCTGAAAGAGTACGACGTACAAATTGGCCGCCTGCTTGATGGCCTGAAAGCTATGGGTGCCGATAAGAATACCATCGTGATCTTCACCAGCGATAACGGCCCGCTGCCAAGTTTCAGGGGTAGCCGGGCAATGGGACTGCGTGGGTCGAAATTGTCTTTATATGAAGGCGGCACACGTATGCCATTCATCATCCAATGGCCGGGCCATATCCCTGCCGCAACGGTTGATGAAAGCTCAGAACTAAGCTCGCTCGACCTGATGCCAACCCTCACTAAATTTGCCGGCATTACGTTACCTGCAGCATATAAAGGTGATGGCATGGACCGGGGATCGGTAATTTTAGGCAAACCATCGCTGCGGGGTAAAGATCTGTTTTGGGAGTATGGCCGCAATAATATCGCTTTCAATTATCCGCGCCCGATAGATAAAAGCCCTAACCTGGCTGTACGATCAGGGGAGTGGAAGTTATTAATGAACAGCGATGGCACGGATATCCAACTCTACAATATCTTAAAAGACAAAAAGGAGTCGACCAACCTTGCCACCAATGAACCTCAAAAGGTTGCCGAGCTAAAAGATAAATTGATGGCTTGGTGGAAAACTATTCCGCATTTAAAATAAGGTTATGATGATGATTAATAAACGACACCTTATAAAAGGCGCGCTGATCTCGATAGTGTTTTTAGGGACAGGTGCATTACTGGCTTTAAAACCATCGCCAACAAAACCTGCACAACAAAAAAGGTCGCCGGCCGAACATTGTATTTATAATGGCTGATGATTTGACCATGACCGACATTGGCCCCTACGGAAGCACGCAGGTGCACACACCAAACATGGACCGGCTTGCACGCGAAGGTGTTTGTTTAGATAACATGTTTAACATGGTGCCGGTTTGCTCGCCAACCCGGCAATCTATTTTAACGGGACTTGGCCCCGTGCGCAGCGGCGCCTATCCAAACCATACCATGATTTATAAAGGCATAAAAACCTTGCCTTTATATTTGAAGCAATTGGGTTACAATGCTGCCATTATAGGTAAACGGCATTACGCACCCGATGAATCATACCCATTTGATTTTTTAGGCGGGCGTGAAGGTGACGACGGCCGGGGCATCGATGTCGACTTAAGTAAAGCCGAGGATTGGTTGAAGACACATACCGATAAACCCTTCTACTTAATGTTTACCAGCAACCAGCCGCACGAGCCCTATACCCGCGGTAATCAATCGGCTTATGATCCGGCTAAAGTAAAACTGGGGCCAAATATGGTAGACACCCGCCTTACCCGTAACCGTATGGCCAAATACTTTGCTGAGATAACTTACCCGGATAGTCTTATCGGCGTTACTTTGGATATTGTAAAACGCACCGGCCAGCAAGATAATACCATTATCATGTTCGCTACCGAACAGGGCAATTCGTTCCCGTTCTCTAAATGGACTTTGTACGATCAGGGTCTCCACTCTGGTTTTATAGCCAAATGGCCGGGCAAAATTAAGCCAGGCACCCGCAATCCTGCTATGCTGGAATATATCGACATCCTTCCAACATTGATAGATATTGCAGGTAGTGATCCCACCAAAATAAATACCGGATCAAAAGACGGAAATGGTAATATGGGCTTTGATGGCCTAAGCTTTAAAAAGGTTTTATTGGGACAAACAAGCCATATACGCGATTATGTTTTTGCCGAGCATACTACCCGCGGGATTATCCGGGGTAGCGATAATTACCCCAGCCGTTCTGCCCGTAACAAGCAGTTTTTATACATCCATAATCTAAACTTTAAAGGCACCTTTAAGAATACGGTAGTTAACATGCCCTTTTTTAAAGAGTGGAAACAAACGAATCCTGTGCGATCTGCCTATTACCAGTACGCCCGGAGTTTGAATTGTACGATGTGGTTAACGATCCTTTCAACCTGAAAAACCTTGCCGATGACCCTAAATACGCTAACGTTAAAGCCGAACTGGACGCGCAGTTAACCGCCTTTATGAAACAGCAGAATGACAAAGGCATCGAAACAGAAATGGAAGCATTAACCCGCCAGCCTAAAAATGGCGCCGAGGATTAATTAATAAATAAATAATAAATTAGGCACTTTGTAAACTATTGTAATGAAATATAATAAATTGTACCTGCTGTTGCCGGTTATTGGCGCCTCTGTAGCGCTGCTGGCCTGGACGGTAAAACCAAAGCCCAAAATGCCCGCTGCACCAAAGCGGCCAAACATTGTAGTAATTTTGGCTGATGATATGGGCTTTAGTGACTTAGGTTGTTATGGGGGAGAGATCAATACACCCAACATCAATTACCCGGCGCAAAACGGTATAAGGTTCACTAATTTTTATAATGCTTCGCGATGCTGCCCAACCCGGGCCTCATTGCTTACCGGTTTGTATAACCACCAGGCGGGCATAGGCAAAATGAGCGACGAAGAAGATGCACCGGGCTACCCGGGCCATCTTACAGATAATGCCGTAACCCTTGCCGAGGTGTTAAAAACAGCAGGCTATCATACCGCCATGTCGGGCAAATGGCATGTCAAACACGCCGGGGCAGCCTGATCCTAAAGAGCAGTTAGCCCGGTTAAATCACCATAAGGAATACCCGGAGTTTTCGCCTATCAGCCAATATCCAACCAGTCGCGGGTTCGAGAAATATTTTGGAACGATATGGGGCGTGGTTGATTTTTTGACCCCTTTAGCTTAGTGAGCGGCACCAAACCTATCACCAGCGTACCAAAAACTATTACCATACCGATGCTATAAATGATACGGCAGTAGCTTACATCAATGGTTATGCTAAATCAAAACAACCCTTCTTTTTATACGTAGCCGAGAATGCCCCGCACTGGCCGCTGCATGCCAAGCCGGAAGACATCGCTAAATATAAAGACACCTATAAAGCCGGTTGGGATGCCATCCGCGAAGCGCGCTACCAGAAAATGATCAAACTGGGGTTGATCGACCCAAACACAACCAAACTATCGCAACGCTGGAAAGATGACCTGAAATGGGAAAACAACCCCGACAAAGATTATGATGCCCAACTTATGGCTGTACATGCGGCTATGATAGATTGTATGGACCAGGGGCATTGGCCGCATTATTGCCGCTTTGAAAAAGAATGGCCAGTTAGATAATACATTGATAGTTTTCCTATCAGACAACGGTGCCAGCGCAGAAATCGCGCCCCAATACGGCCCTCGGTTTTGACCGCCCAAGCGAAACCCGCGACGGCCGCAAGATCAGTTACTCGTTAAAGAAAGACAATGTACCGGGCTCTGAGCTGGTGTATTCATCAATAGGGCAGCGTTGGGCAAATGTGGCTAACACGCCATATCGCTTATGGAAAGCCGAGTCGTACGAAGGCGGAGCACACACGCCGATGATCGCGTTTTGGCCCAAAGGAATCACTGCACCAAAAGGCAGCTTCAGCAAACAGGTGGGCCATGTTATGGATTTCATGGCCACATTTAACGAATTGGCCGGTGCTGTTTATCCTGCAACTTATAAAGGGCACGCTATCCCCGCGACACCGGGGATCAGTTTAGTCCCATCGTTTGAAGGGAAAGCTACTGCCGGTCACCGGGAATTGTTTAATGAGCATTTCCGGCGCGTTATGCACGCTCAGGCGATTGGAAGATCGTATCAACCAACGATCATGTTTGGCACCTGTTTAACCTTGCCGAGGATCGCAGCGAAACAACCGACCTTGCAAGCCAATATCCTGATAAGGTAAAAGAATTAAACGATAAATGGCAAACCCGGGCCACCACACACATGGTATTGCCCAAACCGGGGCCACGTAAAAAGTAATTAGCAGACAATGATATTTAACAGAGGGGCAGGATTTAAATGTGCGATAGTCGGTTTATTGACTATCGCGGCATCGTGTAAACAAAAGGCAGCGCCGGTTGTGAAAAAGCCGGTTGCAGTAGCGGCCAAAGGCAAATCGGCAGTATGCTGCGAATCAAACATCCCGGCACGTTTCCCGGGATTAGCGGGCTCAGGCAACGGTAAGACATTGGACGACCATTCGCACAAAGGCATGGTTTGGATAAAGGCCGGCACATTTGCCATGGGCGGCGATAACAAGCAGGCCGGTCCGGATGAATATCCTAAGCACAAGGTATCTGTTGATGGTTTCTGGATGGACGCCACCGAGGTTACCAACGCCCAGTTTGCGGCATTTGTAAAAGCTACCGGCTATGTCACCACTGCCGAGAAAAACCCGACTGGGAGGAAATGAAAAAGCAGGTTCCGCCGGGGACACCGAAGCCGGACGAGAGCCTGTTGGTTGCCGCGTCGCTGATATTTAGCCAACCCAGCCATCCTGTTAACTTGAACGATTACAGCCAATGGTGGAGCTGGGCAAAGGGCGCCGACTGGAAACATCCGCATGGCCCCCAAAGTAACATTAAGGGCAAGGAGAACTATCCGGTGGTACACATTTCCTGGTTTGACGCGCAGGCTTATTGTAAATGGGCCGGCAAGCGCCTGCCTACCGAGGCCGAATGGGAATGGGCCGCGCGCGGTGGTTTACATAACGAGATCTATCCGTGGGGTAATGAACCGGTTGATGCCGGCGCGCCGAAAGCCAATACCGGCAGGGCGATTTCCCTAATAAAAATACCATGAAGGATAAATTCTTCCTTGCTGCGCCCGTAAAGTCATTTAAGCCGAATGGTTATGGCCTGTATGATATGGCCGGCAATGTTTGGGAGTGGTGCTCCGACTATTATAAGAACGACTACTATACTTCCATCAACAGATCGGGCGGGGTGAACAACCCGCAGGGGCCGGCTGACAGTTATGATCCTGATGAGCCCTATGCCAAAAACGGGTTATCCGCGGCGGCTCTTTTTTATGTAACGACAGTTATTGCTCTGGCTACCGTGTTGCCCGACGGATGAAAAGCACCGAGGATAGCGGCATGGAGCACCCGGGTTTCAGGTGCGTGCAGGAGAAATAAATTCACACCGGCATGCGGCCTTAAGATGGTAGTAAAAACGGGGCCTTTCGGGGCATTGGGCGTAATGCCGGTAGTAAAAATGGGGTCCTTTGGGGCATTAGGTGTAATGCCGGTAGTAAGACTGGGGACTTTTGGGGCATTGGGCATAATACCGGTAGTAAAATTTTTAGTTAAACATCTGTATATCAGTCAAATAAATAAAACAAACTCAAAGAACAGGTAAAATTATGTTTTGAAAAAAATGATATTTGCGATGTGAAACCGCGACGGATGGATTGATTCAAATATACTGAAATTACCGCAGTAAAACAACCCATGATGACCGATTACCTTCTTAAAGCTATCCTTCCCTACAAAGAATTGATTAGAAAGGCAGTTTAATTAATAGGCTATCCTTAAGCCGCTAAAGCATACAACACCGGCACTCATATAAGCGCCGGGCGACTTTTAACTTTAAGATGAGTTAATTACTGTAGCGACGTGGTAAAGGCTTTAGTCTGTAATCTTAATTAAATTATTAAAATACCTCGAAAAATACTGTCGGTATCGTAATATTTTACTAAGTTAGACGTTGCCGGGTAAATCTCAGTAAATCACGAGGGAACCCGCATCAACGGCGTAGTGCATGAGAGGGTTTTTACTAAAATATCAATCAATTATAAGGGCTAACGTTTCAGCGTCATTAGACAGTGATGAGCGTGGTCTTCGATATTGGCAGGATCAATTATTTTACACTTTCCTTGTTTATTGCTTTCCGGTAAGCCTGATAGCATTACTGCCCGGCGTTTTCATGGCCCTGAAGGATGGGTTTCCTGTTATAGCAGTGGTAGATCTGGTTAGTTTCGGGCTTGTTGTATTGGTAACCTTTTCAACTAATATATCACTGCGTAACAGAAAGATCTTTATCGTTACTATTTTTTATATACTGGCCATATTCCTCATCAATTCGCTGGGTTATTTGGGTCCGGGTGTATTCTATCTATTTTTTATTACGGTACTTGCGGCATTGATATTTCCCATACGCTTCGCTTACCTTTCGGTTTTAATCAATGCTGCTTTGCTGCTGGGCTTTGCCTTAATTATAGGTTTCAAACTTTTCCATTGCGCACTTATAACAGAGTATTCAGCAGGTAAATGGATAGCTTTCAGTGCTAACCCGGTCTTCGCCAGTATCGTAATTGTGGTGCTAATCAACAAGATCTTCGAGGGCTTGCAACTTACTATCACCAAAAAACGTATTTAAAAGAACGCTATAAAAGTATTTTTTTTTTAAAAGCCCGTTGCCTATGTGGTATTTTGATACCGAAACCTTAATGTTCCCGGATGTAAATGAAGCTGCTACGCGACATTATGGGTATACCAAAGATGAATTTTTGTCTATGTCTATCAGGGATATCCGGCCCGCTGAAAAAATTGCAGAAACTGAGGCGTTGGTAGCTGCAAACAAATTGTCGGGAAAGTATTATGGCGGCACTGCCCAACATGTTAAGAAAAACGGTGAAATGATCTATGTAAATATAGAAAGCAACCTGTTAGATATTGACGGGCGCCCGGTGCGCCTGGTGTTAGCAACTGATATCACGACCATGGTTGAGCACCAGTTAGAAATATTTAATGTTAACCTTAAGGTCAAGGAGTCGGAGTCTAACCTGCGGGCACTATTTGACAGCGCCATTGACGGGTTTGTTTTACTTGACTCCGAGGGTATCATCAAATTATTTAACCCTAAAGCTTCAAATTCCATAAGGTTTAACAAAGATCAAAGCCCCTTTGAGATAGGAAGGAGTATTTTTGAATATATTGAAACATCGCGACTGTCTTATTTTCAGGAGCTAATTGCCAAGGTATATAACGGTGAAACGATTGATTATGAACGGATGTTCAGGGCTGACGGCGACGTTAACTGGATAAGGTATACCCTTACCCCCGTACGCGAGGACGGCAAAATTGCAGGTGCATGCATTACCGGCAGGGATATTACTGCCAGAAAATTATACTTGCGGTCGGTTGAAGAACAAAACAAAACTTTCCGTGAAATATCCCGGATGCAATCACACCGGTACGCGCACCACTGGCCCGTATTATGGGTTTGTTGCCTATGTTAAATAATGTTACTGATGAACGGGAAAGAGCGCAGATAATTAAGTACCTCAATCTATCTGCTGCCGAACTGGACAATATTATCAGGGAGATCACCCAAAAATCCACCCAGATAATAGAAAAATACCCTACCCACCTTACTGAAGCCGGTACGTCAGGTCAGCATCAAGATTAGTTATGCGTTTTGAAAATCATCAAAATCGTCAAATACAAACTCGCCGTCGTCTTCCCTGAGGCGTCCGGCGTCAAATGCTAATTCTTCTAAATTGGTTATCATTTTAGCAACAACTACCGATAGCTCATCAATTTCCTTTTCAATACTTTCAGCATCGTCGTTTTGCAGTGCAATTACAATCTTCTCTTTTAAAACACTTAAAGATTCTTTTATAATTTCTTTGATATCGGTTTGTTCCATGGTGCTGTTTATTTAGCAGATTAACCAAAGTTATAAAACTTGCAGTGTCTCAAAGCCTATTTATAATAATGTAAACAGTTAATTTACAGGCGCTAATAATTTGCTATAATTGAATGGCAAGGATGAAGCGCGAAACCTACAACTTAATTTGGAAATAAACGTACAATTAAAGGGTAGAAGCCAACAATAAAAACAATATCTTTATAATTAAAGTTGTTATAAGACCCTAAAGGACCGTTACATAAATGCATTTTAAAAAAATATTTTTACTGCTTTTCATGATGATAAGCTTGCGTACCATGGCGCAGGAAACCATTGTACAAGATCTTGCTGCTGATACTTATATCAACAAACTTGTTGATACCGCAATAAAAAACTACCCACGGTTACGCACCTATCAATATCGTATAGACGCTGCCAAAGCCAATGTTTCAAAAACTAAAGCTTCATGGCTTGATGCATTAACAGTTTCCTATGTATATCAACCCGAGCAAGCTACTATTAACCCTGTAAACCCAACAACAAGTTATTTTAAAGGCTTGCAGGCAGGCGTATTTTTAAACGTTGGTACTTTAATGGCCAAGCCCGCGCAAATACGCCAGCAAAACTGGAAACAGCCGTTATAAGTAGTGAGTTTGACGAATACCGCGTAACTTTAACTACCGAGGTTAAAAAGCGGTACTACCTGTACCTGCAGCGCGTTGCCGAACTTAAATTGCAGATAAGGGCCCTGACCGAGACAGGAAACTCATTAAAAGACTTTAAATTTAAGTTTGAAAAGGGCGAAGAAACTTTTGATTCTTACAATAAAGTACAAGTACAGTACAGCGAGCATCAGCAAACAAAGGTACAGGCCGAGGCTAATGTTTTTATCGCGAAAGCAGATCTTGAAGAATTGCTTGGTACAAAAATAGAAAATGTGAAGTAAATGGAGTTTGGCAATTTTTTAAAGATACTTAAAAAGCACAAGTTCACACTTGTTCTTGTTCCGGTATTCGCGGTGATTATAGCCTATTTTTTGGTTCGCAACCAGCCTGATGTTTATTCATCGCAAGCTAAATTGGCTACGGGGATAGTTGATCAGACCCAAAGCATCTTAAGCGACATAGCTGATCTGCAGGAGTCAAAAATCAACCAGCAGTTTAGCAATATCATAGAGATGATCAAATCTAAACGCACGCTTGATCAGCTTAGCTATAAACTGATCATACATGATCTTACCAGCAATAAGCCCTACCGTAAACCCAGCGCGTTATTTAACCAGTTAAATGCAAGCGCAAGGCAACACGCCTTAGAAACCTATACCAATCTTTATAATAAAAGGCAGGCGCTCTCTTTATTTAACCCCGACCAAAACGGGTTGCACAAACTGCTTGAGTCGATGAAGTATGACGACCAGTCGATACTTAAATCTTTACTGGTATACCGTGTGCAAAACAGCGATTATATTAATGTGCAGTTTGATTCTGAAGGATCGGAGCTTTCTGCCGTAGTGGTAAATACCCTGTGTAATGAATTTATTAGTTATTATAGTTTATTAGTTAAGGAGAACCAGCGCAAGGCCGTAGACTTTTGGGTAACTTATTAAAAGTTAAAGAAGATACCTTAAACGCCAAAATGCTGGCATTAAAACAATACAAGATAAAGAACCATGTATTGAACCTTAATGAAAAAGCAAAAGCTTATATGGCCAAATGGCCGATTTTGAAACCAGGCGCGAAGAAGCCGAGCGCAGCGCGCACGCTACGGAATCGGCCATTAACAGCATCGATAAAAGTTTGACCCGGCAGACCGCCAGTATGTGGAGAGTAGCAAAGTGGCAGCGGCCCAAAAGTTATTGAGCACCCGTACACAATTACAGGCCGCTACAGATGCGTATGTGCAACACAATTTTGACCCCCGCTATAAACGAAGGGTTGATTCGCTTAACAACGTTATCACTGAGCAATTGGGCGATCTTTCAGACCGATATATCCTTAGCCCGCTGGCCACCAAAAAAGATCTTGTCGATCAAAAATTGCAGCTACAGCTCCAAAATCAATTATCTAAAAACAGCAGCGGGGCCATTAATAAAGAGATTGATCGGCTGAATACGAAATTTGACGCGCTTGTGCCACATGAGGCTGCAACACAGGCATTAGAAAGCGCCATAGATATTGCCAGCAAGGAATATCTGGAGGTACTGCAAAAGTATAACCAGGCCAGCATGGAGTCTAATTTTTCTACCCAATTAAGATTAGTAGAAATTGCCGAGCCGGGTAGTGCACAGCCTTCAAAAAAAATGTTGCTGGTTATCATCAGCGGTGTGGTAAGTTTTGTTTTTTGCGTCGCGGTATTATTTATCCTGTTCTTTTTTGACTATAGCGTAAAAATGCTTATGAACTGGCCGATAGGACCGGAACGCCGGTATTAGGCTATATCAACCTGCTGCGCAATAAGGAAATTGACCTTAAAGCGCTCTGGTACGATCATAGAACAACAGACGAGACCCGGCAGCTGCGTAACCTTATCCAATCGTTACGTTTTGAAATAGAGACCGAAATGGGCGATAGCCAGTACTACTTATTAACAGCATTGAAAAAGACGCGGGAAAAAGTTTTGTTGCTACTAACCTGGCTTATGCATTCGCATCAGTAAATAAAAAGGTACTGGTTATTGATGGGAATTTTAGCGATCCGGGGATCTCGAAATTCTCTAAAACACTGTTTTACCCGGAAGATCTGTTGCCCCGCGTGCTCGATAAATCTTTTATTGCTAATGATGCGCCGATAAGGGTAATAGGTAACAAGGGGGCGACTACTCGCTACTTGAAATAGGTGGCAAACAGATAGTAACCGAAAAGATAGCGGCCTTAAGGACCATGTTTGACGTGATCATCATAGAAGCTTCTGCGCTGGATACGCTTAACGTGTCAAAAGAATGGGTGCAGTTTTCGGATAAAATAATAACCGTATTTGAGGCAGGGCATAATATTACCGAAAAATACAAACGACACATCCAATATCTTAAAAACCAAAATGGCAAATTTATTGGCTGGGTAATTAATCTTGTACGGCCTGAAGGCGAGGAGAATTAAACTTAAGTAGCGGTTATGGCAGTGCTATCTATCATCTGGATCATATTTCAATTAATTATCGGGTACAATTTAGTGTTGCCGCTGGTGATTTATTTGATTGCTGTTGTAAGGCCCAATACAAATAACAGGATTAGCCAAACCATTGCAGATTACGCTATCATAGTTACCGCCTATGAGCAGGTGACGCATATCCCGGCGGTAGTAAGTTCTATTCTTAAGCTTAACTACCAAAACTACCTTATTTATATAGTTGCTGATAAGTGCGGCGATGCCGAACTGAGCTTTACAGACGAGCGTGTTATTGTGCTTCGCCCCGAAACTACGCTGGCAAGCAATACCCGATCGCATTTTTATGCTATTAAAAATTTTGCGCGCGCGCACGACCGGCTGACCATTATTGACAGCGATAACGTGCTTGACCCCGAATACCTGAACGAGTTGAACCAACTGTTTGATCAGGGTTATATAGCGGTACAAGGCTTGCGCGATGCAAAGAACCCGGATACTACCTATGCCTGCTTAGATGCCGCGCGCGATATCTATTATCATTTTTATGATGGTAAAATGTTATTCGGGGCAGGCTCTTCGGCTACACTGGCAGGGTCAGGGATGGCCTTTACTACCGACCTGTATGTGGAGTGCCCGGGCCAGCGTGATATTGTTGGCGCCGGGTTTGATAAAGTATTGCAGGCAGAGATTGTAAGCCGCAATGTACGCATAGCATTCGCAGAAAAAGCGATCGTGTATGACGAGAAAACCAGCAATACCGATCAATTGGTTAATCAGCGTTCGCGATGGATAAACACGTGGTTCAAATATTTTTCGCTGGGCTTTTCACTCATAGCCAAAGGCATTACCAATTTTAGCTGGAACCAGTTGCTGTTTGGCCTGGTGTTGTTAAGGCCGCCTTTGTTTATCTTTTTATTATTGTCGGCCGGCTGTTTGTTCGCGGATGTTTTTGTGAGTATAACAGCAGTACTATTATGGGTAACCGGCTTTATTTTATTTATCGGCGGGTTTTGCTTTGCCTTGTTCAAATCACATACCGACAGACGCATCTATCATTCGCTGATTAATATCCCCAAGTTCATGTTTTTCCGTGTATTATCCTTGTTAAAGGCACGCAAAGCCAATGAGCGGTCGGTGGCTACCAAACATTATTATGTACAGCAAGACGAGAAGCCATGAGGATAGACCCTGCCGAAGAAGTTGTTAAGAAAAAAGAACTGGATGAGCAAAACAAACTTAAAATCCAAAAGGTAACCCGTATAGTTGCTTTAGTGGTAGCATTTATCAGCACATTTTTTTCTTCATTAAAATATTATTTCTATAGTGAACGGCCCCATTCCACCATCAGGATATATCGTACGCCTTTCAAAAAAGGCAGGGGCTTTTTATGGAATTTGAAAAGGCGGTTCCTGATGGAAAAATTATATAACCCAATAGGTGTTGGGTTGCTGTTACTGCTTGCGGGTATTATTGCCATTGGCATAGCCAAGTTTGGCCTTGTATTCGGCGCGCTTGTGTTGGGTATGGCTGTAGTGCTCCCGTCTGTTTACTGCATTGTCGCCTATCCGCGGTTTGGCATTATTGTACTAATTGTGGTGGCTTACCTGTTGTTTTATTTGGGCAGGCTGGGTATAGAAGGGCCGATGGGTGTAGTGGCCGACGCCATCCGTGCACTGCTGATATTGGGCACATTATGGCGTCTGCGGCGCAATCATGACTGGGAAATATTGAAAGGCCCGGTTAGCATCATTATATTGATCTGGATTGGCTACAATATATTACAAATAGGCAACCCAAGCGCGGTATCAAGGTTAGCCTGGGTTTACACCATCCGTTCTGTGGCCATTGTAATGTTTAGTTATTTTGTATTTGTATACAACATACGTTCAATTAAATATGTAAGGCTGATATTTAAGGTATGGCTTGGCCTTAGTTTGTATGCCGCGCTTTACGGGATCAAACAGGAATACATAGGCTTCTCGGCCGTGGAAGATGCCTACCTGCACTCGGACCCTGAAATAGCCGGGCTGTTATTTATAGCCGGCCATTGGCGTAAATTCTCTATATTTTCCGATCCGGTTGCGTTTGCTTATAACATGAGTATGGCGGCCACTTTTTGTATAGCCTTAATGGCCGGCAAATTCCCCGGCTGGAAAAAATAATACTGGCCGTACTCACCCTAACGTTCCCGGTATCCATGCTGTTCTCGGGCACCCGTGGCGCATATGTTTTGGTACCGGCAGCTTTATTTCTGTTCGCTATTTTAAATTACAATAAAAAAGTGCTGTTGTTTACCGGTATCGCGGCAGTATTTTTTGTGGTGCTGGTAAACGTACCTACCGGCGATCCAAACCTCATGCGGTTCCAGACAGCGTTTAAACCAAATGACGATCCGTCCTACAAACTGCGCAAGTATAACCAAAAGCGTATCCAGCCTTATATTTTAACCCACCCTATTGGATTTGGCCTTGGCTCGGTAGGCGGCTGGGGTAAAAGGTTTGGCGATGGTGGCCTGGTGTCGCAGTTTCAACCCGATAGTGGTTATGTACGCACGGCTGTAGAACTTGGCCCCATCGGGCTGATTATTTTCTGCATCCTGATGTTTACGGTGATGAAAACCGGCATTAATAATTTTTACCGGGCGAAGGACCCTGAAATTAAGACCTATATTTTAGGTATAACCATGGTGATTTTTGCTTATAACATTGCTAACTTCCCGCAAGAGGCCCCGGTACAGTTTCCATCAAACGTACTTTTCTCGTTGGATATGGCGCTGGTTACGATATTATACCGGTTGGATAAGCAAAAGCAGCAGGACGAGGCGGCTCAATTAACAACTCAAATTTAACTTACAAAATGGCTGTTGAACCGATCATTAAAAACAGGGATATTATAGTAGTTGGCCAGCAACCCCGGGATGTTGAGATAGGCAGCAATTGCAAAAACATTGCCCTTGAGTTTAGCAAACATAACCGGGTATTGTACGTCAATTCGCCGTTAGACCGTATTAACCGGATAAAGTATAAAAACGATCCAAAAATTAAAAAGCGGATAGATGTGATCAATAAAAAAGCCGATAGCATCGTGTTGATCCGTGATAATCTCTGGAACTACTTTCCTGATGAGATTATAGAATCCATCAACTGGATAAAAAATGATACCATTTATAATTTCCTTAATAAAGTTAATAATAAACGCTTTGCCCGCTCAATCACAAAAGCTATTAAGCAATTGGGCTTTAGCAATGTGATATTGTTTAATGATAACGATATCTTCAGGTGCTTTTATTTAAAGGAATTATTAAAGCCTGCTATCAGCATATATTACTCGCGCGATTATTTATTGTACGTTGATTACTGGAAACTGCACGGTAAAAAGATGGAGCCTGAACTGATCAGGAAAAGCGATGTGTGTGTGGCCAACTCAACCTACGGCCAACTATTGCAGGCAATACAACCCTAATTCGTTTTACGTGGGCCGGGGTTGCGATCTGGAAGTGTTTACCAACAAACAGGATTTGCCTGTTCCCGCAGATGTAGCCAATTTAAAAAGCCCCATTATTGGTTATGTAGGCGCGCTGCAAAGTATCCGGCTCAATTTGGATCTGCTGGCTTATATAGCCCGGCAAAAACCAGCGTGGAGCATCGTACTGGTAGGCCCTGAAGACGAACAATTTAAAGTAAGCGAACTGCACCAGATCAATAACATTCATTTTTTGGGGAGTAAAGATCCTGATTCATTGGCAGCCTATATCAATTCGTTTGATATTTGCCTTAATCCCCAGATAGTAAATCAGGTTACCATTGGCAACTATCCGCGCAAAATTGATGAATACCGGCTATGGGTAAACCTGTTGTAGCTACCCGTACTGAAGCTATGAGCGTGTTTGAGCAACATACTTATCTTGGCGAGACAAAAGAGGATTATGTAACATTGATTGAAAAAGCTTTAGCCGAAGATTCGCCGGAGAAAAGACAGCAACGTATAGCCTTTGCCGCTACCCACACCGGGAGAATAATGTAAAGGAAATTTATAAGGCTATTAATCAGACAGAACAGTAAGTACTACTTCCCTCCCGGCCTATGCGGCTTAAACATAATCAAATCCGCAGTATGCTTTACATTACGATAGACGGCCCTTACCAGGCTGATAAAAAGTTGGAGCTTTGCCTCAAATCGCTGCGCGTCATGGTGCTGGGTTCATCGGCCGAGTTTACCCGTCAAATAATCCTTTAAAGTCTTCATAAAACATGGCCTTCCCTTTATTTTTCAGGAATGATTTAGCCATGGTAAATTCCGTTTTATCACCTTTTATTCCTTCGGGATATCTGCCGAATTTCTCAAAGAACGTCGTCCGGCGCAAATGGGGGTGATCGCTATACACATGGAACTTGCGGTAACCGGGATACCAGATCTTAAATATCATTTCAGAGAAGCCTTTCCTGAATGGTTTCAAATAAGGATATTTAAAGTAAGCGTAAAACCTTACCATATCTATATCCGGGCGCTCATCCATGATATCAAGCGCGTCTTTTAAATGTTCACCATAACCTGGCTTCGGATCAAAGTCTTCCTGGACGTAAAGGGTATAAGAGGTTTTAACTGCATCCTGCCCCTTGTTGATATTATTACCCAAGCCGGCATTTTTAGGCGTAGTTATCAACCGGAAATTATATTGTTTTTCTATGGCCTTTAAGTAGTCTACGTGCTCCGGCTTGCTTCCATCATCTGATACTACGATATCGCCAAAAATTATTTCCTGCGCAGCAAAGCTTTTCAGCAAACGCTCTAACGATTGGCTGCGGTTATAGTGGGTAATAAGCAAGGTAATCGTTTTAAACTGTTCCATTTAGTAACGTTTAAAAAGTACATCGGCGGTCCATTTCAGCAACTTAAACTGCAGGTAAACTGCCCGTGCGGCAAGGGCAAATATATTTTTGCTTTCGCGCCAGCCGGCACGGCCCATGGTGCTGGGCTCGTCAGACGAATTTTTCTGATAAAACAACGTGGTGAAATCATCAAATAAAATTCCCCTACCTTTTTTTTGAATAAAAGAGGCCGCCATGCTAAACTCAGTAAGGTCGCCTTTTATGCCTTCGGGATACCGTCCAAATTTTTCAAGAAAGCTGCTTCGCCGCAAATGCGGGTGGTCGCTATAAACATAAAACTTAAGGTGGTTATTGGCTAATGGAGAAATCTTAAACATCATTTCAGAAAAACCTTTGCCATACGGTTTGGTGTATGGATATTTAAAGTAAGCATAGAAGCGGGCTATATCCAGCCCCTTATCTTCTTCCATAAACTGCAATGCATCTTTAAAATGCTCAGCGAATATCGAAGTTGGCTCAAAATCTTCCTGTACATACAGGGTATACGGTGTTGTTACAGCGTCCTGTCCCTTGTTAATATTATTACCTAACCCTGCATTTTTTGGTGTTGTTATTAAATTAAAATTATAGGTTGATTGTAATTGCTTTAACTCTACAACCACTTCCGGTTTGCTGCCATCGTCAGATACAACGATACCACCGAAGGAAACACCCAGCACTTTAAATGCGTTTAACAAACGCTGTAACGACCTAACCCGGTTATAATGAGTAACTAATAATGCGACGTTATTAAAAGCAAATTTTTCCTGTTCCATAACTTAGATAAATATGCTTATAAATAATTTGCATACACATTATTTGTTTATATTGAAATGAAATTTTTTTACGAAACATGTGGCAAAAAGTTCTATCCCTTATAAAAAACAAGTACTTTCTCTCGTTAGCAGGCAATGTTATCATGTCCGGATTAGGGTTGGTTACCATGACACTGATATACCGGTCGCTTACCAAATCCGACGCCGGCACATGGGTATTCTTTCAATCAATACTGTTACTGGTTGATACTGTTAGATCGGGATTTTTGACCACTGCGTTTATTAAGTTTTATTCGGGAGCCACTAAAGAACGTACGGCCGAAGTAGCCGGCTCGGCCTGGTTCCTTGGGTTGTGCGTAACAGGACTGCTTGTAGTGGGTGGCCTGGTATCATACCCATTTTTAAATGATATTAAAGACGATGGCCTTATATTGTTTTTTAAATGGTCGGGGTTGTATTACGCGTTTTCATTACCCCGGTTTTTGGCAACGTGCGTAATACAGGGCGAGCAGCAGTTCGGCAGGTTATTAAATATCAGGCTAAGCAACCAGGGGCAGCTTTATAGTTTTTATTGTTGTGTTGCTGGTAAGCGGTAAAATAACGCTGCAATATGTTCTTTTTGCTTATCTGTTGTCAAACCTGATAACAAGCGTATATGCGCTTACAAAAGGCTGGACCCGCATTACCGACCTTGGGCGGCGCACCAAAGCATCTGTAAAAGAGATCTATGATTTTGGCAAGTATAGTGTTGGCACTTCATTAAGCGCCAACATGTTCAACACTTCAGATACATTCATTATCAACTTTGTGCTGGGTAAGCC
>NZ_JABFCR010000079.1:0-10788 GCF_013087555.1 Mucilaginibacter humi | reverse complement strand
CAATAATTTGGCCAGATGTAAACCCGCCCGACGCACCGCCCAGCGCTTTACCTAACGTACCGGTAATAATATCTATTTTACCCATTACATTATGATGCTCGTGTGTACCACGGCCGGTTTTACCCATAAAGCCGGAGCAGTGGCTCTCATCAATCATAACCAAAGCATTATACTTTTCAGCCAACGCGCAGATCTTATCAAGTTGTGCAATTGTACCATCCATGGAGAACGCGCCATCAGTAACAATAATACGATGACGAAGTGCGACTGTTTCCTGTAGCTTAGCTTCGGGTCGGCCATATCATCGTGCTTATAACGGTACCGCTGGGCCTTGCACAGGCGCACACCGTCTATGATTGACGCATGGTTCAGCTCATCAGATATAATAGCATCCTGCGCGTCAAACAGTGGCTCAAATACACCTCCATTGGCATCAAATGCAGCAGCGTAAAGTATGGTGTCTTCCGTTCCTAAAAACTCGGCTATCTTCTTTTCAAGTTCCTTGTGGATATCCTGTGTACCACAAATAAACCTTACTGACGACAAGCCATAACCATGCGTATCCATCGCTTTTTTAGCAGCCTCAATAACTCTTTTATCGCCGCTTAGGCCCGGGTAATTATTAGCGCAAAAGTTTATTACTTCCTGGCCGCCGGCCACCGTAATATCAGCCCCTTGTGCCGAGGTTATAATGCGTTCTTTTTTATAAAGGCCTGCTTCTGCTATAGCTGCAAGCTCCTGTTGCAAAACCGGTTGTAGTGTGTTGTACATGTTTACAGTTAATTTCTGCAAAATTAAGCATTAACTGTCATTTAGCTTCAAAACGCTGCGTTTTTAATAATAATAGGTTTCAGGTCAAACATTTGTGCGCTTAAATGCTTATTTGTGGACAATATGAAAAGATTTTTACTATCGGTTTTTATACTGTTGGGCGCTTTTGTTTTTAAGGCATCGGCGCAGCAATATGTTTTGTCAGGCAAAATAACAGATGTAAACGGCAAACCCATTTCCTATGTATCAGTCTATATCCATAACTCCACTTATGGTACAACCACTAACGAAGACGGTATTTATAAATTCAATATCCCTGCCGGCACCTATAATTTGGTTTACCGCTTTGTAGGTTATAAAGAACGCATTGAAAAAGTAGTCATAAACGACCGCGAGGAACGACGGGACATACAATTGGAAGATGAAATTTACCAACTGAAAACCGCAACGATCCGTGATAAAGATGGTATGGATACCGCTGCCAATGTAATTATGCGTAAGGTTATTGCCAAGCGCGAGTATTATTTAAACGAGATCAAATCCTACTCGTGCGCTATTTATGTTAAGGGTGTACAAAAACTGGTTAGCGCGCCTAAGTCGTTATTAAAGGGCGGGGTATCCAGAGTATTGGACCTGGACAGTAACGGCCGGGGAATACTTTACCAGTCTGAGCAGTTGTCAACCTTCGATTTTGAGCGGCCAAATAAGGTGAAAGAGGTCACTATAGCCTCGCGTGCAGCAGGTATAACACCAACATTCAGCTACTACAAAGCGTCAGATCTGCAGGCAAACTTTTATAATAATGTTTTTGTGATTAATGGATTAAGCGCCAACGGTTTTGTATCGCCTATTGCAGCGAATGCGTTCTCTTATTATCGCTACAAGCTTATCGGGCAAACAGTTACCAACGGACGCACTATTGATAAGATCCAACTATCGGCTCGCGGCCGGGCGACCATGCTTTTGAGGGCGATATTTATATAGTTGAGGGCGACTGGCGCATTTATAGTGTTAACCTGCGCCTAACCAATAAAACCAATAAACTTAACCTGTTGATACCATGACCATAAGCCAGCAATATGTGCCCGTGGTTGACAGTACCGGATGCCGGTATCTACCCAATATGATTATAGCGGCAACGTATTTGGCTTTAAATTCGGGGGGTATTATATAGGCGTTTACAACAACTACAAGTTTAACGTGGAACGCCCCAAAGGTTTTTTTAATGGTGAGATATTAAGGATTGATACTGCTGCAAACTCAAAAGACGCCGGCTATTGGTTCAAGAACAGGCCGATACCATTAACTGCCCTTGAAACGCGCGATTTCCAGAAAAAAGACAGTATTGAGCGGGTGCAAAAAACTAAACCTTATCTTGATTCACTGCAAAAACCAAGAATAAACTATCACCGATACCTTACCTGGTGGTTGGACATACTGCCACCAGCCGCGACAATAAAGATTCGTTATATTACTACCCGTTCAATCAAACCTTATTTTATAACACGGTTGAAGGCGTTGGCTTAAACTTAAGGGTGCGTTACTCTACCACGTCTGATGATTTTAAAACTTTAAGCATTTCGCCCGCTGTAAGGTATGGCTTTGCCAATAAGCTGTTTAGCGCCAATATTCATTCATCATATATTTATGATCCATTTAATGCCGGGCAGTTCTTTTTTAACTTTGGTAATGATGTGCTCGATTTAAATAATGTGGGCACGCGGTCATTGTTCTTCAATACCTTAAGTACTTTACTAAGTACCAATAACTATGTAAAATATTACCGGTCGGAGTTTGGCGAGGGTGGTTACCAGCGCGAACTTTCAAATGGCATTTTATGGACGTCATACCTATCATACGCCAGGCGTACCCAGCTATACAATATCTCATACAACCATATTTTTAAAGCCAAAGGCCGGGAGTTTACATCAAACAATCCGCTGGCGCCTGAAGGTACACCTGCAGATGACAGATCATTTTTATTCCCGCAAAGCAAGGCGCTTACTTTTAGTACGTCGGTTAAGTTTACTTTCGATCAGCATTATATAACCCGGCCAACCGGTAAGGTTTATTTGCCATCGGCTTATCCTACTTTAACTGTTAATTACCGCAAAGCAATACCAAATGTATTTGGGTCGGATGCTGACTATGATTTTGCATCGCTTGACATATCGAAGGATAAGATCCGCGTTGGGTTAATGGGCTATTCATCTTTCAAAATAACCGGCGGTACTTTCTTTACCAAAAAAGCGCTGTACTTTATGGATTACTATCACTTTTTAGGTAACCAGGTACTACTTTCGATCCTACTTATGTGGGTAGTTTCCACTTTCTGCCATTTTACACCTTTAGTGCCAATAGCGCTTTTTTAGAAGCGCATTACCAGCATAATTTTGCAGGTTCATTGCTTAATAAAATTGGCTTTATCCGCAAGTTAAAACTCGAAGAAATTATAGGCGCCAACTACCTTACCGAGCGCAGCAACATGAACTATAGTGAGCTTTATGTTGGCTTGCAGCGCCTGGTTTTCAGGGTTGATTACGGTATATCTTATGCCGGTGATAAGAAGTATCTGCAAGGGTTTAGAATATATTACGGGATACGCTAATGCATAGTGGTTTGTGGTTGGTGATTAGAGGTTATTTAAAAAAACTACAGCCTGATCACTGATCTTTAATCACTAATCACTAAATTTGCACTTCATTTAACGCCGTTTGCAGCGGCATCAATGATTTTATGGGACAATACAACACACTACTTTACTATTGTTATTCAACAATAGCAGATGCGGAGCAATTTGCTGCCGATCATCTAAAATTTTGCAAATCTCTTAACCTTACCGGTCGTATTATTGTAGCCAACGAGGGCTTGAATGGCACTGTTTCCGGCTCGCCCGAATCATGCAAAACCTATATGGATACTTTACATGCAGATGAGCGTTTTGCCGGCATCGACTTTAAAGTTGATGAAGTAGATACACCGTCATTTGTAAAAATGCACGTTCGTTATAAAGACGAGATTGTGCACTCTGGCCTGCGCGATCCTAACATTATTAATCCGCAACAAAAAACCGGCAAGCATTTAGAGCCTAAGGAGTTCCCGGAGCTGAAAAATAGCGAGGATGTAGTGATACTTGATGTACGCTCAAACTACGAACATAACCTGGGTAAATTTAAAAACGCCATAACGCTGGATATCGAGAACTTTCGCGATTTCCCGGATAAAATTAACGAGCTTGCCCAATACAAAGACAAGAAAGTAATTACCTATTGCACCGGTGGCATTAAATGCGAAAAAGCATCGGCACTGTTACTGCACGAAGGTTTTAAGGACGTTTATCAACTACACGGCGGGATCATCAAATACGGTAAAGAAGCCGGTGGCGAGGATTTTGAAGGCAAGTGTTATGTGTTTGATAACCGTTTATCTGTCGAAGTAAATACAGTTAACCCGGTGGTGATATCAACCTGCTATAACTGCGGCAAAACCACCGAGAAAATGATAAACTGCGCTAACCCAGAGTGCAACGAACATTTTACCCAATGCGACGAATGCGGCACAGCTATGGAAGGCTGCTGCAGCGATGTCTGTAAAGAACATCCGCGCAAACGTGTTTATGATGGTACCGGGTATTATGTAAAAGTACCGCAGCCGGTGAATGTAAAGGCTGCAAAGGTGCAGTTGGCATAATACATCTAATTGTCATTCTGAGCATAGCGAAGAATCTTCTACACAAGATAAGTAGTTCGTTTACCTGTCAGTTATAGAAGATTCTTCGCTATGCTCAGAATGACAAAAACTTCTACAATGCTTCGCTTACAATCTTAGCCGATAACAAACACAAAGGTATCCCGCCACCCGGGTGCACACTTCCCCCTACAAAATACAGGTTTTTATGGCCGATTGATTAGCATGGCGGTTAAACGCGGCATACTTATTATTTGAGCTTGTGCCATAAATAGATCCCCGGTATGACGAGGTTTTACTTTCGATGTCGCGCGGATCCATTATTGTTTCGCTGATGATAAGTTTGCCGATATTCTCATTCAGCAGGCCGGAAAGCTTTATTAAAATATTTTTGCGGGCCTCGGTTATTAAAGCGTCCCAATCCTGCCCGGTATTGGCAGGGACGTTGATCATTACAAACCAGTTCTCGCAGCCCCGGGGCGCATCTTTAGGTTTTAGCTTGGAGGTGATATTGACGTAAACGGTTGGATCGTGGTAGATCGTTTTTCTTTCCAGATCTGGTCGAACTCAGCTTTATAATCGGCGCTGAAAAATATGTTATGCAGATCAAGCCGGGCGAACTTTTTATTTATCCCCCAGTAAAACACCAATGCGGAACTGCTGCGTTCCTGTGTTAGTATTTTTTTGGGGTGAAATTTGGCATATGCTTTTAATAACTTATTGTAAGTGAACCATACATCCATGTTGGATACCACAACATCGGCATTAATCACCTCGCCCTTAACTTTTATACCTGTTGTCTTTTTACCTGTTAAAATAATCTCATCAACCGACGAATTGTAATTAAACTTTACGCCAAGCATCGTTGCCAGATCAACCAGGCTGGTAACAATGCTGTACATACCCTCGATAGGGAAATACGCGCCAAGCTCCTGCTCTAAATGCGGGATAATATTTAACGTTGCGGGCGCGGCATAAGGGTTTGAGCCGTTGTAAGTAGCATACCTGTCATAAAACTGAACCATACGCTCGTCCTTAAAAATACTTTGGTTAGCCTGATGCATGGTGCGCCCGGTATCAAGCTTTTTCACGTTTAAAAATGCTTTAAAACCTTCTTTGGTAAAAAGCTCCTTTAAACCTTTAAATGCCCGTTGTAAAAAAACAGGATTGGTTAATTGATAGATCTGCGCGCTGTTTGCTGCCTGCTTTTGTAATGCTTCGGCTGATTCGCCGGTGTGAGTGGTTATTTCCTTTTCAAACTTTTCTTTATCTGCGTAAGCGGTTAGCTTAGTGCCTTCTTCATAAAAATACTTACAGATAACATCCAGTTTTTGGTATTGGAAATATTTAGAGGCATCCTTACCAGCCAAAGTAAATAGCTCATCAATATATTCCGGCATGGTAAGCAAACTTGGCCCCGCATCAAACCTGAATTTATCATTCATTACCTCACCCAGTTTACCGCCGGGCGTAGCATTAGCCTCAAAAACCTCAACTGTGTAGCCTTTAACAGCTAACCGGATAGCAGTTGCAATTCCGGCTATACCTGCACCAATTATGACGACTTTTCTTGAGGACATAGTACAAAGGTAAGAAATCTAACTCCTTATGTCATTTCGAATGAGCGTAGCGAAGAGAAATCTTAAATGCTTTATTAGCGGGCGCTTATTTAGGATTTCTCACTCGTTCCTCGTATCGAAATGACATAGCGATAGTTAAATGGAGCCTCTAGATTTCGTTGTGCACACCTTCAGAAATTTCCTCGATCATCTTTTTATTAAATGCAGGCAAATCATCGGGGCGGCGGCTGGTTACCAAACCATTGTCTACCACTATTTCCTCGTCGCTCCATTCGGCCCCGGCATTTTTCAGATCTGTTTGCAGCGATGGGTAGGAGGTTAATTTACGGCCGGCTATCATACCTGTTTCTATCAGCATTTGCGGGCCATGACATATAGCTGCCAATGGCTTACCCTCGTCCAAAAATGCCGAAACAAAAGCCACCGCGTCTTTATTTTGCCGTAATTTATCGGGGTTCAGCACGCCTCCGGGTAATACCAGCGCGTCATAATCGTCAGGGCTTACTTCGCTAAGTTCTTTGTCAACATCAACTGTAATTCCCCAGTCGGTTTTATCCCACGCTTTTATTCTACCACTTTTTGGCGATATTACATGTACCGTAGCACCTGCATTTTTTAACGCTTCAACCGGACTGGTTAATTCTACCTGCTCAAATCCCTCCTCGGTAAGAACAGCTACTTTTTTATTACTTAATACTGCCATAATATTTATCATTTATCTATAAATAGTACAGGCAGGTTTAAGGATAGTTTTGTGAAACTTGAAAAACAAAAAAGAGATAACCAACCGGCTATCCCTTTTTAATTCTACTTGTTCACCCTTCAGGGGTTAGGGCGCTTACACTTCTACGCTTTGGCCCACCAAATGGTTCGCTACCAGTACTCGGCAATTTGCACCGCGTTGGTTGCAGCGCCTTTGCGCAGGTTGTCGCTCACTATCCAGCAGTTTAAAGTGTTTGGCTGGCTCTCATCACGACGGATACGGCCCACAAATACTTCATCTTTATCGTGCGCGTCAAGCGGCATTGGGTATTTCAGGTTGGCAACATCGTCGGTAACAATAATTCCCGGCGCTTTGCTTAATATTTCTCTTACTTCCGCCAAATCAAAATCGTTAGCAAACTCAATGTTTACAGACTCTGAGTGACCACCCATAACCGGGATGCGCACGGTAGTAGCCGTAACACGGATGCTGTCGTCACCCATGATCTTGTTGGTTTCTTTAACCATTTTCATTTCCTCTTTAGTGTAACCGTTCTCGGTAAATACATCAATATGAGGCAAAACGTTCAAGTCAATTTTATACGGGTATGCCATTGGGCCGTCAACACCCGCGCGCTCGTTCATCAACTGGTCTACCGCCTTAACGCCGGTACCGGTTACTGATTGATACGTTGAAACAACCACGCGTTTAATTTTATACCTGTCGTGCAATGGTTTTAAGGCCACTACCATTTGTATGGTTGAGCAATTTGGGTTGGCAATAATTTTATCTTCGGGAGTTAACACATCGGCATTAACTTCGGGCACAACCAGTTTTTTGGTTGGGTCCATGCGCCAGAGCTGATGAATTATCAATTACCGTAGTACCTGCTGCCGCGAATAACGGAGCCTGTGCCAATGATGTGCTGCCACCTGCCGAAAATAGGGCGATGTCAGCCTTCTGTTTTATCGCATCCTCAACAGAAATAACCTTAATAGCCTTACCCTTGAAAGTGATCTCTTTACCTACACTTTTCTCTGATGCGACTAATAATAGTTCTGTAATGGGGAAGTTGCGTTCTTCAAGAACCTGCAACATTTTAGTGCCAACTAATCCTGTGGCGCCTACAACTGCGATTTTCATTGTTTTTAAATGGTTAATTAATAAATACTTATTGAACCGTAAATATCGGCATTTTTTATTGACTGACTACACTTTATGTAATTGATAGGTGATATTTTGTATGAGCCATGTCAAAAAGGCAATCATTTCGCCCAAATTTTTACCTTTGTTGCAACTGATACTCTTTATGACCGAAAAGATAATTGTTATTGGCTCTAACGGCCAAATAGGCACCGAACTGGTGATGAATTTACGCGCCAAATATGGCAACAACCAGTTATTGCAACCGATATCCGCGATACCGATAACCCGCTAACAAAAGATGGCCCTTTCGAGTTGGCTAACGTATTGGATAAGGATAGCCTGCATAAGTTGTTTGATAAACATCGCCCTACACAGGTTTATTTATTAGCCGCCATATTATCTGCCGTAGGCGAACAAAAACCAAAACTGGCCTGGGACCTGAACATGAACGGGCTGATCCACATTCTGGATCTGGCTGTCGAATTTAAAACGGCTAAAGTTTTCTGGCCAAGCTCTATCGCGGTTTTCGGGCCGCATTCGCCAAGGGAGAACACACCACAATTTTGTGTGATGGACCCTAACTCGGTTTATGGTTTCAGCAAGCTGGCCGGCGAGCGCTGGTGCGAGTATTATTATGTTAAACATGGTTTGGATGTACGCAGTATCCGCTACCCCGGCCTGATAGGCTGGCGATCTGAACCCGGCGGCGGCACTACTGATTATGCTGTTGATATCTTTCACCGGCTTTAGCCAAAGGCGAATATGAAAGTTTCCTTTCTGCCGATACCGCTTTACCAATGATGTATATGGAGGATGCCATACGGGCCACCCTCGAATTGATGGAAGCACCTGCTTATAAAATAAGTATCCGTTCATCGTACAACTTGGGTGGTATCAGCTTCACGCCTGCGCAATTATCCGCAGAAATAAAAAAACACCTGCCCGATTTTAAAATAAGCTATGCCGGGCACGACCCGCGCCAGGCCATTGCCGATAGCTGGCCAAAAAGCATTGACGATACCTACGCCCAAAACGACTGGGGCTGGAAACAAAAATTTGACCTGAGCAGTATGACTGCTGATATGTTGGAGAACCTGAAATAGTAAATCCGGTATGGGATGCTGAACTTGTTTCAGCATCCCCTTTGCGAAGTATTAAATCATGCCGGGCGGAATGTTCTGTGGGATGCCGAAATAAATTCGGCATGACGGTTTGTGCTATACTATCCTAACTAAAACATAAACATTATATTTGCACCTCAAAGTCCTGCCTAAAAGGATTCATTTAGCATACAATGGGAAGAGCATTCGAATTCCGTAAAGAAAGAAAATTTAAGCGTTGGGCCAAAATGGCCGTACAGTTTACCCGTTTGGGTAAAGAGATAGTAATGGCCGTTAAAGATTTAAGATTTCTCTTCGCTACGCTCATTCGAAATGACATAAGGAGTTAGATTTCTTACCTTTGTACTATGTCCTCAAGAAAAAGTCGTCATAATTGGTGCAGGTATAGCCGGAATTGCAACTGCTATCCGGTTAGCTGTTAAAGGCTACACAGTTGAGGTTTTGAGGCTAATGCTACGCCCGGCGGTAAACTGGGTGAGGTAATGAATGATAAATTCAGGTTTGATGCGGGGCCAAGTTTGCTTACCATGCCGGAATATATTGATGAGCTATTTACTTTGGCTGGTAGGATGCCTCTAAATATTTCCAATACCAAAAACTGGATGTTATCTGTAAGTATTTTTATGAGAAGAAGGCACTAAGCTAACCGCTTACGCAGATAAAGAAAAGTTTGAAAATAACCACTCACACCGGCGAATCAGCCGAAGCATTACAAAAGCAGGCAGCAAACAGCGCGCAGATCTATCAATTAACCAATCTGTTTTTACAACGGGCATTTAAAGGTTTAAAGGAGCTTTTTACCAAAGAAGGTTTTAAAGCATTTTTAAACGTGAAAAGAGCGATACCGGGCGCACCATGCATCAGGCTAACCAAAAGTATTTTTAAGGACGAGCGTATGGTTCAGTTTTATGACGGGTATGCTACTTACAACGGCTCAAACCCTTATGCCGCGCCCGCAACGTTAAATATTATCCCGCATTTAGAGAGGAGCTTGGCGCGTATTTCCCTATCGAGGGTATGTACAGCATTGTTACCAGCCTGGTTGATCTGGCAACGATGCTTGGCGTAAAGTTTAATTACAATTCGTCGGTTGATGAGATTATTTTAACAGGTAAAAGACAACAGGTATAAAGTTAAAGGCGAGGTGATTAATGCCGATGTTGTGGTATCCAGCATGTGGATGTATGGTTCACTTACAATAAGTTATTAAAAGCATATGCCAAATTTCACCCCAAAAAATACTAACACAGGAACGCAGCAGTTCCGCATTGGTGTTTACTGGCGGGTGATATGCCGTGCCGAGCATCAACATGAATGGCTATGGAGCTACTCCCACAGCTAAGTTCGTAAAAAGCATATGTGAGGCCCTAATGCCAGGAACGCAGAGTAAAGTTCTTGACTGATACCTGTTTCGGCGCCAGTCAAGCGATTACGAAGAAAAAAACGATGCCTCAACTAGATTTACGTCAATATACAACAAAATGAAAGATCGCCCAGCTACTGGCGGCTACGTCTAATACCGGTACAGAGTTGAGACAGCTTCAACTTTCCGGCCTGCTGAATAATCGGCTGAAGCGCCAGCGGGCAATGTGGATCGCGTCGTGCGTCGCCACCGGGGATACCGACGCGGCAAATGAGGCATGGGGCGCGCGTTCAGCCACCGTATCGTCGGCCGTAAAAACGCAACGTTACAACAGGTACTGATACGCGTGTTGTTATCGGTAACAGAAAGTTTTTTGTCATTCTGAGCATGGCGAGAGGAATCTTCTATAACTGACAG
>NZ_JABFCR010000078.1:0-13262 GCF_013087555.1 Mucilaginibacter humi | reverse complement strand
TTGCTGTAGCAGAACGGCCTTGCCCTTCAGCGAAAGTGAAATGCACCACATCGGTTGTTAAAGAAATTACTTCTTCTAAGCCGGTGATATTTCTAAATACCTCTTATTTTGGCATTTTTTTAATCTGTTATTTTTTTAATCGATTATTATATATTTGTTTATCCTTTAGTTCTTTACGGCTCTATGTCATTCCAGAGAATGTTTTTAAATGAGTTTGGCGCATATTAATGTTGCCTGTCTTATAAAAAAACAATGTTTATGCTTTTCCACCAATTCACGTAAACCGATTCCGTATTCCTCTTTTCTTCAAAATGATTACTTAAGGCAACTGTGTATGTTGTACACGCGCGCAAAAATTTGCCTTACAATATTCGCTATAAAAAGTCTAGAGATAAACATAAGTTAACATGGCCTTTACATGCTATAAATAGCTTTGCCCTCATTCTGCGGAATCAAAATGTTAAAAGAATTAACCCTAACTAATTTCTAATTAAAATGAAAAAAACTTTACTGTCTAAGCTCAAGGTAATGGTTTGCGCATCGTTTGCGGTCTTGTCTGCAAATGTACTTTCTACGCAAGCCGTTGCAGCTTCAAGGTTTCACAATTCCCTCGTTGTGAAACAACAAGAATCCGGAACTATCAGCGGAAAGATAGTCGATGAAAAAGGCGAGCCTCTTCCGGGAGCTACCATAACTATCAAAGGGCTCAACCAATCGGTGATGAGCGGACTTGATGGTAGCTTTAACATAAAAGCCCCTGTTGGCACTTATGATATTACAGTAACCTATGTTTCGTATGCTACTGTAAATTTAAATAAAGTTGCTGTTAAAGCCGGGGAAAATACGCCCTTGAACATTACATTAAAAGGTGAAACAGGTACTTTAAATGAGGTAATCGTTGTGGGTTATGGTACACAAAAAGAGCTAATGCTACAGGTGCTGTTGATCAGATCTCATCAAAAAATCTGGAAAACAGACCAATCACCAACCTTACACAAGGTTTGCAAGGTCAAATTCCAAACTTGAACCTAAAGATGGGCGACGGTAAACCCACGCAGTCGCCAAGCTACAATATCAGGGGTACCACCTCTATTGGACAGGGTGGTAATGCGCTTGTGCTTATTGATGGTTTTGAAGGTGATCCGAGTTTGCTTAACCCAAACGATGTTGAAAGCGTATCTGTCCTTAAAGATGCAGCCTCTGCTGCTATATATGGCGCAAGGGGTGTGTTTGGTGTGGTGTTAATCACTACTAAAAAAGGCGAAAAAGGACGTACCAGTGTTACATATTCAAGTAATTATGCTATAAAATCGCCGGTAACCAGGCCTGATTTTGTAACCGATGGTTATACATGGGCTAAGATGTTTGCCGAGGCATTTGTTAACGGCGACGGTGCCTTCCCTCAAAATGTCAACAAAACACAAGTATTCTCGCAAGCTTATCTTGATGAGTTTAAAAAGAGAGCAGAATCAGGCCAGCCATACAGTACTATTGATGTGAACCCTACCACTGGTGTGTATACTTACTATGGCAGTACCGATTATTATTCATATTTATATAAAGACAATACCAGGGCGTTTGACAATAATATTTCGGTAAGTGGTGGCAGCGACAAGGCAACTTTCCCGGTTTCGGCACACCAAACAGATCAGGCAGGTTTGTTTAGATACAACAGCGATGATTACAATATGAAAAACTTGCGTGCGCGCGGTTCTATACAGGTGTTTCCCTGGTTGAGTATTGAAAACAATGCTGATTATTCAACAACGGACTACCACAACCCTATAAACGTTGGCGAGGGCGGTGGTATCTGGAGAAACATTGCGGATGAAGGCCACCCTACCATGCCGATATTTAACCCGGATGGTACGTTAACTTTCTCGGCTGCCTATACCGTGGGTGATTTTATCTACGGCAAAAACGGTATTGATACCCATAAAGAGGTATTTAGAAATATCACCGGCTTAAGAAGTAATTTCTTTAACAATAAATTACGTGTGAATGCCGATTTCACTTTCCGTAATACAGACAACAATAAAGAACAAAGGCGCGTTCAGGTACCTTACAGCAACCAAAAAGGCGTTATCGCCTACGTGGGTACTACTACTAACGATTTGGCGTTCGACTATCGCGAGACGAAATACCGGCAACCAATATTTATACTGAGTATGAAAATCGTTTTGGTAAGGATCATTATCTTAAAGCCATGGTTGGTTACAATTATGAGCAATCAACCTATAACAGGTTGGCTGTACAACGTAATGGGATCATTTTTGAGAATGCTACCGACTTGAACCTTGCGCTCGGTCAGGCAATTACTACCGGAGGTGGTTATGAGCAGTGGGCTATTTTAGGCGGTTTCTCAAGGTTAAACTATTCATTTAAAGATCGGTACCGGTAGAGGTGAACGCCCGTTATGATGGATCATCAAAATTTCCGTCAAACCAACGTTATGGTCTTTTCCCATCTGTATCTGCAGGTTGGAGGGTAAATAACGAACCTTTCTGGCATGTGTCAGATAAATTAATATCTGACTTAAAAGTGCGCGGTTCTTACGGCTCATTGGGTAACGGTAATATTGCTTCATACGCCTTCCAGGAAGCTTTTAACCTTAGCCAATCGGGTGTAATTTTAAATGGTTCAAGGCCACAAACTACACGTAACCCGGCTGTATTGCCTGACGGCTTAACCCGGGAAACGTCGACAACCGCTGACCTGGGGTTTAGATATAACTATGCTTCAGGGAAAGTTAAGCTTTAGCGTGATATTTATCGTCGTAAAACTACCAATATGTTTACCTTGGGTTTAACACCGCCAGCCGTATTTGGTTCTGGCACCCCTAAGGGCAACTATGCCGACCTTACTACACGTGGTTGGGAGGCATCAGTAACCCGGAGCGATAGAATTGGCAGCAGCACCAAACCATTTAGTTACAATGTAAGGCTGACCTTGGCTGATAACATTTCCAAAATTGATAAATATAAAAATCCTGATAAACTGATAAGCGATTATTACGAAGGACAGACTTTAGGCGAGATATGGGGTTACGAAACCGAAGGTTTCTTTAAAGATGCTGCCGATATCGCATCGCACGCCAAGCAAGATCCGGAAATGCGTGCTTCGCCTTCAGGTTTATGGTTCCCCGGCGATATTAAATTAAAAGATATTAATGGCGACGGGTTCATTAACAGGGGTGAGAACAAAGTAGGCAAATCTGGCGACAGGAGAATTATTGGAAATTCTGCCCCAAGATATACCTATGGTATTAATCTGGGTGCTAACTGGAATAATTTTTCTTTCTCCACCTTCTTCCGTGGAGTTGGCAAACAACAATGGTATCCAAGTACCGAGACAGAAATGTTCTGGGGGCAGTATAACAGGCCATATAATAACATCCCCAAATTTCAAGTGGGTAATATGTGGACACCAGACAATACTGATGCTTATTTCCCAAGAACAATGTCAAGGGCAGCATCAAGCAATACAAACCGTACATTGGGTGTGGCACAAACACGGTACTTACAAAGTGTTGCTTATGTGCGGATGAAAAATATCCAGATTGGATACACGTTACCAACAAAATTGGTAAACCGTGTAGGTATGCGCAGTGCCAAAATATTCTTCTCTGGCGAGAACCTGTTCACTTATTCACCGATGTATAAAATTGTTAAAAATACCATCGACGTAGAGAACGCCGTACCTACAGATCAGGACCTGAATTCTGGTACTACTAACGGCGATGGTTACAATTACCCGATATTAAAAAGCTACTCTCTAGGTTTAAACATAGGCTTCTAATTAGAAAACTTTAAAAGAATAGATCAAAATGAAAAAACATTATATATTAATTTTGCTGGGTTGCCTTAGTTTTGCAGCCTGCAAAAAATTAGACCAGAACCACAAGCCACACCTACAAAAAAGCTGTATTTGGTACCGAAAACGGATTGAAGTTGTATACCAACTCGTTCTACAACATGGGCTTTCTTCCTAAAAACTCTACCGCGCAGGATGCCATGTCAGATTACCCGGCCGTGAAATCTGTACCTGATTTTATTCGTGATGGTGCGTTTGGCCAAAGTAACAGCTCAGGCTGGGACTGGACAGACTTAAGAAACATTAACTACTTCATCCAAAACTGTGTTGATCCGGATGTACCCGTTGCGACACGCAAAGCTTACCTTGGTTTGGCCCGCTATTTCAGAGCCTACTTTTATATGGATAAAGTTAAACGCTTTGGCGACGTACCATGGATTAATAAACCAATTGATTATGATGACGCGGCAACACTTAATGCAGGTCGTGATAACAGAACATTAGTAATGGACTCAGTATTGGCCGATCTGAACTATGCTTGTGCTAATTTGCCGGCTGGTAATGATGCAAGTCGTACAACGGTTACCAAATGGGTTGCTTATGCTTTCAAATCAAGAGTTTGTTTGTTTGAGGGTACTTTCAGAAAATACCATACCGAGCTTAACTTAACTGCTACAGCCGACAAATGGTTAAACGAAACCGTATCAGCTTCAGACCTGATCATGAAAAACGGTGGTTACAAAATTAATACTACCGGCGGGGCAGGTGTATCTTACCGCCGGTGTTTACCAGCAATACGCCGGTGGCCGATGAGGTATTGCAATCTGCTGTTGCCGATATTAATTTAGCCGTATTGAACGAAGCTAACTGGTGGTGGACCAGCGGTACTTACGGTGCAAAAGCAAGCTTCACCCGTACCTTCATCAACACCTACCTAAAAATTGATGGCACACCATTCACCAATGATCCGTCTTATAAGACAATGCTTTTCAAAGACGAGGTTAAAAATCGCGACCTGAGGTTAAAGCAAACCATCCGTATGGGCGATTACAAACGTATTACCAATGGGGTGCAGGTTCCGGCCCCTCCGGTGTTTTCATACACATTTACCGGCTATCAGCCAATTAAATGGACACTTGACGATACTTACTATGATGCTGGGGCATTAAATACAAACGCTGTTGCTTTATTTCGTTATGCAGAGGTGTTGTTAAACTTTGCCGAAGCAAAAGCCGAGCTGGGTACTTTAACCGATGCAGATTGGGCTGCTACTATTGGTGTGCTAAGATCAAGAGCGGGCATTACCGGTGGCCTGACCGCAAAACCAACCGTCGCAGATCCATATTTGATGACAAATTATTTCCCCGGAATTACTGATCCCACTATATTGGAAATACGCAGGGAGCGCGGTATCGAATTAAGTTTAGAAGGCCTTCGTTTCGCTGATCTGTTAAGATGGAAGAGAGGACCATTGATGGAACAGGAGTGGAACGGTTTCTACGTTCCGGCATTAAACACGCCGATGGATTTAAACGAAGATGGCATATTGGATGTTGCTTTTTATCAAGGTACAAAGCCAACACCCGCGGTAGCTGGCGTTACTTATGTTGATGTTTCGGCAAAAATAGGTTCTGCCACCAATTCGCAATTGTTGAGAAATGGCACATCGGGCGAATTGCTATGGATGAATGAGATCCCGAGGAAATGGGCCGACAAGAATTACTATTATCCAATTCCGTTGGCTGATATTCAACGTAATCCTAACTTAAAACCACAAAATCCGTGCTGGAACTAAGTTTGACGGATTGTAGGTCTTTTAAACCAAGACCTGAAAATTCTTGTGTCGCTGATTAGATCCCGGCTGAGATCACAAAAAAGGTTACATTAGCAATAATGTAACCTTTTTGTTTGATACAATGATACCCACCCTTGAAGCTTACTACGCATCAAAACCAGAACCATATCAAAGTTGCTTATTGGCGCTGAAAGATATCATCCTGCGTACGAATGCCGGCATTTGCCATGAGCGTAAGTTCCAGATTCCTTTTTTTACTTATAAGGGAAAAAAGCTGGGTTATTTATGGTTGAATGGAAAAAAACTAATGGTTGGTTTTTGCTGGGATAAAAGCCTGCAGGAAGTTATTCCTAATGTAAAACCTAAAGATAAATATGAGTCTATACGGATAGACCCCAATGCTGATATCCCCATTGATATTATCCTCGGATAAGCTCAACTTTTACTTAGTTTTAATAGATAAGGCAGAATAAAACCCTGATAAAAGCTATAAGCTATTAACATAACTATCAAACAGATCATATTGTGCGCCGTACCAGTTAGTCATGTAGGTTGCTTCTGCGTTTAGGTCTGGTTCTACAAGAAGCCACATTGCGCGCTCACGCGCAAAAGCACCGGTACTAACCATACTTTTTCTATAAGTTTCTATCCGACTGGCTACCACACTCTTGCCTAATTGATTGTTTTTTAGAACGGTCCATCTTGACTTTACCAATTCTTTAAAGTTTGCCGGATTTAAACCAAGTAGTCGCTGGTAAAGATGATTGCTTCCTGCTCCTAATATTTCATGGGGTAAAGGCGTGCCATCATAATTGCGCCCCATTGTACCATCAAGGTCCCATACCGAATAAAAGAAACTACCAGCGGTGCGATAATCATAAAAGCTAAAGAAAGTATTTTTTGCCTGATTGTCTTTAGCTTCCAATATATTCATGAAAATAAAATAATCAACCAAATTATTAATATCCACTTTGTTTTTAATGTCGCTGCTAAACGCTTTATCGTTGGCTGTAGTAATGAAGTTTACAATATTATATAAATACTTCCAGTCAGGTGCAGGTGTGTCCCCAATTTCGGGGTAAGCAAATTGCCAGCCCCCTCCCCAATCAGCAAAGTCATTACTAAACGGGTTAGTCATAGCCGCAAAATTTACCTCATCGCTCCAGTTGTCAGCCTTATACATGTTGCCATATTGTTTTTTTACTTTTAATTGCTTCCGGTCAAGTCTTTCGGTAAGGCAGTAAACGCCCCGGGTATTGATCATTAAAAAAAACCTCGGTTAGATATCCACGCGTGCCGTTAAGGGCGTCGGGTTCATCCTCAATATAGGGTACATTGTTAAAACTGTTCCATATATCTGTACATAACCTGTTACGCATACGCGACGGATCAATATACATGGCATCTAATATCCAGGGCATTGTCATTTCGTAAACCCAATAACGGTATATCAGTGTCGGCCCCTGCATTATCAACCAACTTTACTGAGTACGATTTTTTGGGTAAATTACGTGCAGTAGCACCTCTTAAAGAAATCTTAATATTTGTGGCTATTTCTACTTTGCTGCTTTGTGTCTGATAATTAGGATTAACAAGATTTAATGATGCCGGAACCTTTTCATCGCCAATAGTAAATGCTGCAGTCTTCAATATAACTATTGGTAGCCCCGTTATTATTAAATTATAATTTGTTGATGTATTGAAAAGCCCCATCGCCTTAATGGCAACGGTTTCATTAGTGGTAAGGGTGTAATCTATGGTTGCTCCGGTTTTTGCCTGAACATTGTCCATCAATATATATTTAGTAGAAACAGTATCGAAAGTAACTGTCAATCCTGCTATCGATGTACCGGAGCAACAGGGTAATAATAAGAATTGCTTATGCTGTCAAACGCGCAGCTTACGCCGTTTATTTTGAAGTTTTTTAGCTTTGGCGGAAACGTTGATATAGATGGATCAGATCCGCCACCTCCCTTTGTTCGTGTATTGGGATCTGGGGTGTAACCGGGATTAAAGTTGTCGCTTTTTTGCAAGCAGCGAATAACAACGTTAGCAATAAACCATACAATAAGTAATGTTTTTTCATGAATAGGCAATTAGGTTAGGTAAAAACATAGGGATACACAGAACATTACTCGATAAACGGGGATTTTTTATCGATGACAAGGTTTTATTGGCTAAAAAATAGTCAATATCAAACCGGAATAAAGAAGACCATCAGTCGCCCTTTAACAAACACTACCAATATAACTGGTTGGTAGTCTGTAATTAATTAGCTTTTATAATTAGGTTATAAAATTGCTTTGGTTTAGCAATACAAATATAAAAGGGAAAATGGTATAGCGAATTTTTGAGTGGAATAAAATTCAGAATTCATACAAATTCTGACGTATTCGTCAGCAAATCTTAACAAATTCTACTTCAAGCAGTTTGCTTAACTTCTCTATTTTAGAAGCAATGTGGCCTTTTCCAATTGCGCAATGGTGCGCAGGGCCATGCGCGTTCCGTGCTTCAACAAAGCCACGTGCTCCAATCGGGAATTTATAACGGCTATTGGTATTGCCAATTTCCAGTATAGGTCCGGTTACAGATTCTGCCTCGGCAACCAGTAGCATAATCTTTCCGTCGACCGTCTCCACAACTGATAACAGCGTAACCGGGCCATGTTTTACCGACATCTCTACCGATAAGCCGCTGCCTACTTTACCATGGTAAACCCGGAGGGGTTTAACTTTTATTTTGCCTTCGGCGATGGCGGGATGGCAGGGGCCATCATGTCCCATTAATACCACATCATCATTAAAATCCATGGCGTAATATTCGGTGAATGAGCCGCCTGCGCCAAAGCTGTCCATGATCTTCATTGCCTGGGCATTCTTTATTTCATACTCGCCCGCTACAGGTATGTTATGCCCGGTTAGTAATGAAGTGCCTAATATTATCGAACTCATCGTATCCGCATTAACATTGCCCGTGCCTTTGTGGTAATATGCCATCGAGCCTAAATTATATTTGGCTACCAGCTTATCCAAAGCCACAGCAGTAACCGCGGCGCGTCTCAATTCTTCTGCCGGACAATCGGGCTGCACTTCAAACCGGTATCGAATGTCCGGAACTTTTCTTCAATCTCGGCAGCTGATACCTTGTCGCGCAAGCCCGACAATTCATCAACCTCAATAATTTCAATATGCCCGCCAAATGTGACGCATTGCAGGGTAAGATTGCTGTAAATATCCAGCATGCCACCGTAGTAATTGCCCATTACGCCTAAGGTATTGTTGTACATGGTATGGGCAACTTTGGCTGCATCAATCCATTCTTTTACCTCTCGCCAAACGTGCGGGTCATCATGCAGCATGCCGGTAATTTGGTGGAAGGGGATATTCGACCGCTTAAAAACATTCGCTATCTCAGGCACAGAACAAGCCGAGCAGTTCGCTAACCATTCGCCTGTCATTTTGGTGCGGTTGTTTAACTGGTTAAATGCGGCATAATCGATAGCCGGTTCGGGGCTGAGATTTAATACAATAACAGGTACTTTAGCTTTTTTTTACCACGGGCAATACCGTAGCCGATAGGGCATAAGTGGTAACATACAGAAATATCAGGTCAACATCCTCACGCCTAAATTGGCTGCCCGCCGCAAATGCTTTGTGTGCATCATCTATCAAACCTAAATTAACTACCTCTACACCATAGCTGCCCAACTTGTTGTTTACGGCATCAATATAACCCGACAGTCGTTGTTCCAATCCTTCAAACTGGTCCCAATAAGTATTAAGCCCTATACCAAAAAGGCCTATGCGTGGTTGTGCTAATCTTGTTGCTGTAGTCATGTTTTATAATATCAGTTTTTCTGGATAGTCACCGGTCCCATCAGGCCCGAGCTTAATAGTTTAGCGTTTTTATTATACGGATTAAATGATGTAAAGGTATAGCGTTTGCTTGTGCGCGGTTGTCCTTTAATTAACCACTCGGGCCATTTACCGTTAGCCGGGCCATCGTTAGGTAATTGCTGATCGCCAATTAAGCGGTTGGGCCAAAGGTTGGCAACTTCAATCACCAGTTTGTTTTGCCTTTGCAGTAAACCTGCCGGTATCTCCACCCGCCATGGCGCGGTCCATATTACGCCCAAATCCCTGCCATTAAGTTTTACCCGGGCAAGATTTTTAATCTGGCCCGTAAATGAACAATTTACCTTTAGTAGACGGCATGTCAAATTGTTTGGTGTAGGTAGCCAGACCTGAGTAATATTTAATACCGTTTTCGGGCCGTAAGGTCCAATCCTGCAGATTATCAAAAACAATATTTTTTGGCCCGCCCCATTTAGGGTCGAACGATACATTCCAGGGGCCAATTAAAGTAGCAATAGTAACAGGCGCTGTAAAATTTTTATTTTTGGCTGTCGCGATGGGCAGGTCCGCGTCTTTGGCAAATACCACAAAATAGCTTTGGTAAGCAGCCAGTTGTACCGGGATAGTAGTTTGTGCCCCTTGCTTCTTAAGCTCAGTCAGTAAAGTTATCTTGCCTGTCAGCGGATCCCAAAGCTGGGGTGTGCCTTTAGTGCTGCGAAAGGTGGCATTGGCCGTAATGGTCTCGCTGGTTGTATTGGCGATAAAATAAGCGTCCCAGTTTGCACCGGCGCGATGGGTGTAGCGGATAGGCCCATCTGACTCAAAATCCTGCGGCATTTTCATATCGCTTAAAATAGCTTCAGTGATATCATACGTCGGATAAAGATTATCCAAACTGATGCCAACACCGCGCCAAATAACCCTGCCCTTACCATAAGTATGCGCTCGTTGTGCGCCATTAGGGCTTGGCCCCCATACAGTTTCGACCAACGATAGGAGCTTACTGTCGGCAGTCGGGTAGCCTACCAAACTTGGCGATTTGCCCGGCGGCGATCCATAGACAGTAGCACCTGCCTTAACCAGCGCAGCAATCTTTTCAAGCAATTTCGGTGTCATAGTTGGCACCGCAGGCAGCACCAGATCTTGTAACTCGCGCCACCGGGGAAAGCGATATTGCCATTTACCACGCTTGCTTTATATAACAGGCCCGGCGGGCAGCCATCAAAATTATAGCCCTTGCGGTCAGGTATCGTATCGTTACCCGTTAATGCCGAAAATGGCGGGCGGAAAACATGCGGTGAGCCTTCCGGATTTAAGTATAAAATATCGGCAACAGTATTTCCTTGTTGTAAAACGTAGCTGCACCGGGTAATATATTGGTGGTAGCTGACTACCATTGGCCACCGTGGTTTGGTTACGGTCCCAATGCACGCCGTATGGTCCCATAGTAGCTCCGGGGCGCAAGGTGTCATTCAGGAACTGATTTTGAAATGTATGGTATACAAAGCGGTTTACCCCTGCGGCAAATGCCCAATCGCCCCGGTTCTTCATCGAGCCGGGATGTTGCCTCCAATCTTCGCCGTGGGCGGTGAATGCTTCGGCAGGTGTTAGCGACCGGCCATTGACATGCGCTATAGAGGTTGCCTCAACTGTACTGAACGATGAGTTAAAGCCATAACCCTTGCTCCAAAACTCGCTCATCGGTACATCTGCAACGGCACCCAGCTCCGGTCAGCTGTGGGGTTCATATCATAAGGTTCGATAGACAAGGTCATCCCGTTTTTATGCGCGTATTTTTTCACGGCGAGGGCATGATATTCCAATATCAGCTCCTGTGATGTTTGGCGCAAATCCCATAAAAAGCGTTCGCTTATCTCGGGGCTCTCTACAATAGTACCTGCATAAACCGGGTAGTAGGGTAGTGGGTCATAGCCGCTGCGCTTAATAAATTCGGCACGGAAGTTCGGGGTCCAGTTTTGCGCGCCCATTTCCCAGCTATCCATGTGGAGGCGTTTTAAGCCGCCACCTAATTTAGCTTTTGGCTGGCCGGTTTTACGCAGCAGCTTGCCTACATAATTATCCGTGTGGTCATATAAAGCAATGGTATCAAATTTATCAGCCTCGAAACCAAGACCGGGTACTGGTGCGGGGCGGGTAATGGCGCCATTGTTACGACGGCCAAAACGTACAATCGTCCAGTTGCCGGCAGGTGCGGTCCAGTTTAATGTGCCGTTCTTTTGCAGGTATTTTGTCAGGTCGATGATTTTATTTTGGGGGATAGCGGTTTTCGGGTTGGCAGCGGGATAATCAGTCATCCCCGGCAAATATTGTTTAACATTAGGTGCCGATGAATAGGGTGCACGGTAATACAAAGCTTTCTCATCAATATCCTTTATTTTTTCTTCGGATGCAGGCGTTGGGTAAGCCAGTACGGCTACATCTTCATAAAAATCGTCCCATTCTTTTTTTTAGTTCAGGGGTAAAGGCACCGTCGCCAAAGTAGGGCTTTTTAGGTGGTGGTATGGGCAGTTTGATATTGCTTTCGCCCCCTGCTACTTTTATTGCCGCCGATACCAGTTGTTGCATAGATTGCCCCTGGTTTTACCCAGGGGCCGCCGCTGCCTGTCCAGCCCGGGCCAATGCCTAAGGTTATTTCAATATCCAAACGCTCGCTTTCACGTACGGCATGTTTAAACAGGTCCTGCCATTGCGGGCTTAAAAAATTAACCGGACCGCGTGGTACGCCAACGTTCACTTCTAAAAATACCAAATTACCAATGCCCGCCTTCTTCATCGACTCCAGATCTTTGGTAATAGAAGCTTTGGTCATGTTGCCATCCATAAAATACCAGTAAACACCGGTTTAGCGGTATTAGGTGGGTTTATAAACCCTGCTTTTAATGTTGCTATTGTTGGGTTGGTTGTAGCCTGCCCATAACCTGATAAGCAGGCAGCAATTAAAGCACAGGTTAATAAAACACTTCTGTTCATGCAGGAAATTATTGTGCGGGTAGCAGTTACAATTGGTTACCGTAAACATAAATAAAAACCAGCTATTATGGCATCCTGTACTGTCTGCCCTTAGCATCGTTCCTTACTAACCACATAGATAAATAACTTATGCAATTATTTTGCTGCGCGTTAGTTTTATATATATTTGTTCAACAGTGTTGAATGTGTGTAAACTTGTTTTCGCTGTCACCAATTATCCCTTACCTCTAATTAAACTAAATGAGAACTATTTTACATGCTTATAGCGTGCGAAAAGCAACGTTATTAATTACACTTATGAGCATAGTTGCCGGTAATAACCTGATGGCGCAAACTGCTGATAAACCTTTATACCTTGACTATACCAAGCCGGTTGATGCAAGGGTGAAGGACCTGATATCGCGGATGACGCTGGAAGAAAAGGCACAATACCTGAACCATGTGGGTCCCGAGATCCCTCGCTTTGGCATTAAGTCTGATAAATGGAACCGGCGCTGCACGGCGTTGTTTGGACACGGCCGACTACCATGTTCCCGGTATCCATAGCCATGGCTGCAACCTCGATACCAAATTAGTATATAAAGAAGCTACCGCGATATCAGACGAAGCGCGTGCAATTTATAACGGCTGGCATCAGGATCCTGATTTTAAGGGCGAGAAAAAGGACTGATCTATCGTACCCCGGTTATCAATATCAGCCGTAACCCTTACTGGGGTCGAATCAACGAATGTTTTGGCGAAGATCCGTTTCTGACGGGGCGCATTGGTGTGGCGCATGTTACGGGCTTGCAGGGTAATGATCCGAAGTA